>JAEUJR010001124.1 GCA_016793585.1 Archangium sp. | reverse complement strand
GGCATCAACAACCAGACCTTCAACAACGCGCGCAAACCCGGCTTCTTCGTGCACGAGGCGGTGGTGCAGTTCGAGGCGGTGAAAGACGCGCTCTTCGTCGGCGCGGGCCTGCACTACCAGAACGGCATCTCGCGCATGTCGAGCGCGAGCACGCTCAACTTCCTCATGATGGACGCGCCCATCGTCAATTGGCCCACCATCGACGGGACCGATCAGTTCGCGCGCAACCTCGGCCTCTACGCGAAGGGCCAGCTCAACCGGCTCGACTACCGCATCGCGCTCAACCACCCGCTCTCGGTGGTGGGCGAACCGGCCGCGGGCAGCATCGGCTTCAACCCGCACGCGAACACGCTCGAGGGCCAGTTCTACGTGGCCATGCAGTTCCTCGACAAAGAGTCGAACGTGCTCCCGTACACGGTAGGCACGTACCTGGGCAGCAAGCGCGTCTTCAACGTGGGCGCCGGAGCGCAGTTTCAGCCGCAGGCGATGCTCGCCATGTCGAGCGACGGCATGACGAAGACGCCGTACAACCTGCTCATCACCGGCGTCGATGCGTTCGTCGACCTGCCCATCGACGGTGCTGGAGCGCTCACCGCCTACGCTGTCTGGTACCACCAGGACTTCGGGCCGAACTACCTGCGCAACGTCGGCGTGATGAACGTCGGCGCGGGCGGCGTCTCGCTCAACGGCGGAGGCAACGCGGCGCCCCTCATCGGCACGGGAGAACACTTCTTCGCCGAGGCCGGCTGGTTGTTGCCGTGGCAGCCCGGCGGCCTTCGGTTGCAGCCCTCCGTTGGCGTGCAGACCTCGCTCTTCCAGGCGTACGCGACGCCGGCCGTCATCACCGACCTCGGCTTCAACCTCTACGTCTTCGGCCACCACGGCAAGGTGACGCTCAACTGGAAGAATCGCCCCATCTTCACGCCCGGCCCCGACAAGCCCGTCGAGTCGGCGCGGCGAAACGAAATCGTCCTTCAGACTGCGGCGTACTTCTGAGCCGGGTAGGCTGCCGCGCCTGATGCAAATGAAGTCGACGCTGGTGCTGATGGTCGTGGCGATGTGCTCGTGCGGAACACCCGCGACGAACGACGCAGGGAGTCCGGTGGCAGTCGACGGCGGCGCCGACGGTGGAGCGCTCGTCATCGACGCCGGCGTCGATGCAGGGCTCGACGCGGGTGACGTCGACGCTGGCGTTCCCGACGACGCAGGGGCTCCCGATGCCGGCGTCGACGCGGGGGTCGATGCAGGGCTCGACGCTGGGGTCGATGCAGGGCTCGACGCTGGGGTCGACGCGGGCCTCGACGCGGGGCCGGGCTTCGACGCGAGCCTTCCCGACGGTGGCGTGCGGGTGCGCATCATCGCGGCCAACCTCACGAGCGGCAATCTGCAGAACTACGACCTCGGCGAAGGGCAGCGCATTTTGCAGGCGCTCCAGGGCGACATCGTCGGCATTCAGGAGTTCAGCGTCGGCGACAGCTCTGACGCCAGCATCGGCGCGTGGGTCGACGCGACGTTCGACGCAGGCTTCTATTGGACTCGCGGCAGCGGCCGCATTCCCAACGGCGTCATCAGCCGCTACCCGATTCTCGACGCGGGCGAGTGGGACGACACCCGCGCCACCGATCGCGAGTTCACCTGGGCCGTCATCGACGTGCCGGGCCCGAACGACCTGTGGGTCGTCTCGCTGCACCTGCTCTCGGGCGCCGGCCCCACCGCGCGCACGGCCCAGGCCACGGCGCTGGTGCAGCTGCTGAACGCGAACGTCTCGCCGGGCACGCACATCGCGCTCGTCGGAGACTTCAACACCGACACCCGCGTCGAGAACTGTCTCGGCGCCCTCGATGCGTCGGTGGTCGTTCAGGGGCCGTGGCCCAGCGACTACTCGTTGCCCGATGGCGGCAATCACAACACGAGCACCAACCGCGGAAAGCCGTACGACTGGGTCGCCGTCTCGCCTTCGCTCCATCAGCAGATGATTCCCGTGGTGCTGGGGTCGCAGTTCTTCCCCGCGGGGCTCGTCTTCGACACCCGCGTCTTCACCCCGCTGCCATCGCCCGCGCTCGTCGGAGACAGCATGTCGACGAACATGCAGCACATGGCCGTCGTGCGTGACTTCGTGCTGCTGCAGTAGTCACCGCACGGCGCGCGAGAGCACCTCTTCCACCATGCGGGCCCAGGCGGCGCGGTCGGCGCCCTGCTCCCTCGGACCGAAGCAGTGCTGCATGGCCGTCTCGACGACCCCGAAGCCAATGGCCGCCATGCGCTGCGTGTCGACCGCGCGAAACTCACCGGCCGCGATGCCCGCCTCGATGAAGCGCTGAATCTCGGAGCGCACCGCGTCGCCCGACGAGCGCTCACGCTCACCACGAAGCGCGTGCGTGCCCGAGGTCAACGCCCAGAAGAAGTACGGCCGGCTCGCGCCCAGCTCGAAGAGCCCCTCGACCATCACGTGCAGCTTCTGAAAGTGCGTGCCCGGCAGCTCGTGCACCTTCGCCATCGACTCCGAGAACTCGAGCTCGAAGGTCTCGAGCACGCCCTCGAGCAACGCCGGCTTGTCGGGGAAGTACTTGTAGAGCGCTCCCACCGAGACGCCCGCTTCGGCCGCCACGTCGTTCACGCTGGTCGACTCGTAGCCACGCTCGGCGAACAGCCGCGTCGCCACCTCGACGACTCGAGAACGCCTCGCCTCCGGGTCGCGCCGAGCCAGCGCCTTTCGCCTCATCGCCTTGCCTTCTCACACCACGCTTCTTAGTTCTAGTGAGCAATGCTCACTCACCAACCAACCAATCTCGTTTTCTTCCTCGTTTCCTCAATCCTCACGACAGGTTGCGCCTTGAACTCCACTCTTCCCATCGCCGATGGAACCAACGCTCATTTTCAGTACGAGGTCACCACGAGTGCGCCAAAGGCAGAGGTCTGGCGGCTGTGGAGTGACGTGTCGACGTGGCCCTCCTGGGACACCGAGCTCGAGTCGGCGCGGCTCGACGGCGCGTTCACGAGCGGAGTCACCGGGGTGCTCAAGGGCAAAGGCGCTCCCGAGTCGGCGTTCAGCATCGCCGACGTCGTCGACGGTCAACGCTATGCCGTCGTCACGAAGCTGCCGCTCGGTGGAACGCTCGTCATCGAACGATCCTTCGTCGGCACCGAGCAGGGAACGCGCTTTCGACACGACGTGCGGTTCGAGGGGTTCGGCGGGCGGCTGCTCTCGGCGTTTCTGGGCAAGGGCTACCGCGAGGCGTTGCCCGGCGCGATGGAGCGACTGCGCGCGCTCGCGGAGGCGTCACGATGAAGGCCGCCGCGTTCGCCGGCCTGGGGCTGGTCGTGCTGGTGCTGCTCTTCGGCGTCGCGTGCGTGCGTGGGCTTCGTCAGCCGACGCCCGAGGTGAACGAGCCGCTCACGCCTTCGCCGGTGAGTCGAACGTTCGAGGTGCAGGGAGCGCCCGTCACCATTCACGTGCTGCACACGGGCTGGGTCAGCGTGAAAGAAGCACACCGCACGCTGGGCGGCCCCGACGCGACGCGCGTGCTCTCGATTCTCACCGACTCGCGGTGGACGGAGTGGATGCCCGTCTTCACGTTCGCCATCGTGCACACCGAGGGCGTGTGGCTCGTCGATGCAGGGCTCTCGGAGGCCACGCTCGACTTCGGCAGCGCGTGCGACCCGGGCAACGAGTTCGTGTACCAGAACCTGCTGCGCTTCCGGTTCGAGCCTGCGCAACGAGTCGACCGCCAGCTGCTGGCGCTGGGCGTTCCGCTCGAGCGCGTGCGCGGCGTCGTGTTCACGCATCGTCATGCCGACCACACCGACGCCTTCAACGAGCTGCCCGCGAGCGTGACCGCGTTCGTCGGAGCGAAGGACTGGCCGTCGCACAATGGCGCGCTGCCGTGCCGCTGGCCCAGCGAACGAACGCCCGTGCTCGTCGAAGACTCGGGAGAACCGTTCGGCGCCTTTCCGCACTCGCGCCCGCTCACCAGCGACGGCCGGCTGCGAATCATTCCCCTCACGGGGCATTCACCAGGGCACCTCGGCGCGATGCTCACGCTCGATGATGGGCGCGCAGTGCTGTTCGCGGGCGACTCCACGTTCAGCGTCGAGCAGGTCTCGACCGGCACCATCGCCGGCATCAGTGAGGTGCCCGAACGCGCGCGCAGAAGCCTCGCGTTGATCGCCGCCCAGCTCGACGCGGCCCCGACCTTTCTGCTGCCCGCCCATGACTCCGCGTCGCTCAGGCGGTTCATCGCAGACGAGAAAACGGTCTTGTTGCGGTGACTTACGAGTCGACTCGACCTGCTGAGCTGATCCACCCACGTCGGGCTTCTCACTGCACGTGCCCCCCGCCACGACCCGTCTCTCTGGCCTGGCCCTGCTCTGTGTGCTCGCCGGGTGCGAAGGCAGCATCGTCGGCCCACGCCCCGAAGGCCCAGGCGAGGTCACCCGGCCCACCGACCCGAACACGCCCCGCCCTGAAGGCCGCGTGGCGCTGCAGCCGATTCGCCGGCTCTCCATCGCGCAGTACGAGAACACGCTGCGCGCCCTGTTCCCCGGAGCGTTGGGCAACGAGCTCGTCACGCGCGCGCACTACCCGGCCGCCTCGACGCGCACGGGGCTCGCGGCGGGCTTCAGCAGCGACTCCGACACGAACACTGTTGGCACCTCTGACGAGGTGAACCTCGAAGACAACGCCGAAGCGCTCGCCGAGTACCTGCTCGCCAACGCGCGCACGGCGATTCCCGCGCTCATGCCGTGCTCGCTGCCCGCCACCTTCACCGACGCGCAGGTCGACGCGTGCCTCGACGCATTCATCACCCAGTTCGGCCGCCGCGCGTTTCGCAGGCCCGTTCGTGCAGCCGAGCAGACGTCGATTCGCCGCGCATACGACACCGTGCGCATGACGCAGAGCGCACCCGAGGCGTGGGCGACGGTGATGCAGTACTTCCTGCAGGCGCCGGCGCTGCTCTACCGCGCCGAAGCAGGAGCCGGCTCCACGGGCCTCGTCGACCTCACGCCGCTCGAGCTCGCGACGCGGCTCTCGTTCTTCGTGACCGACGCTCCGCCCGACGCCGAGCTGTCGATGCTGGCCGAGAGTGGCGCCCTGGCTGACGCGATGGTGCTCGAGGCCCAGGCACGGCGGCTGCTCGCGAAGCCCGAGGCCGCTGCGGTGACGTCACGCTTCGTGCGCGAGTGGCTGCGCATCGACCTGCTCGACGCGGTGCCCGACAACGCCGCCGGCTTTCCCGCAGCGCTTCGTGACGACTACCGCGCGCAGGCTGACCACCTCGTGCGTCGCTCGCTGTCGTCGTCGTCGGGCTCGGTGCGAGAGCTCTTCCGCACCAGCCGCTTCCCGCTCGGCGTCGAGAGTGACGACGCGTACGGGCAACCCAACCGCGGTGGCGCGGCCTTTCCCGACGTCGACGTGCCCGAGCGCGTGGGCATCTTGTCGTCGGCCCCGTTCCTCTCGGCGCACGCGCCGGCCGGGCATCAGGTGCCGATTCTGCGCGGCGCCTTCCTGCGCAAGCAGGTGCTGTGCCTGTCGTTGCCGCCGCTGCCGGGCAACATCGACCTCACCACGCCGCTCGACGGTGCCCGCAACGCGCCCACGGCCCGCGACCGCCTCGCGCCGACGATGACGCTGGCGACCTGCTCGGGCTGCCACACCTCGCTCAACCCGCTGGGCTACGCGCTCGAGAACTTCGACGCGACCGGCCGGCACCGCACGACGGAGAACGGCGCCACCATCGACGCGTCGGGCACGCTCGACCTCGACGACGCCACGCGGTGGACGTTCTCTGGCCCCCGCGAGTTTCTGGGCAACGTCGCCTCGAGCCAGGCGCTCACCGCGTGCGCTGCGAAGCAGTTCTTCCACTTCGCGCATGGCCGCCAGCCCGCGCCCGAGGAGCAACCGTTCGTCGACGCGCTCGCCGACGAGACCGCCACCACGGGCGGCACGGTGAGCCAGCTCGTCACCGGCATCATCCGGTCGCCGCGCTTCACCCGGTTCCTACGCGAGTCGGCGCCATGACGTCGTCGCAATCGCCAATCAGCTCGGCTCGTCCGCTCGCTCCGATTTCTGCGCGAATCGCGATGACGTCGTCGCAATCGCCAATCAGCTCGGCTCGGGGATCCTGGCGTGTCGCGACGATGGCGATGCGCTCGCCGGAGATCAGCTCGTTCGCAGGCGCGATGACGTTGAACCGCTGCTGCTTCACTCCGTTCCTCGGGGAGCTCGCACCATGACGTTGAGCCGCCGCCGTTTCCTCACCGGAGCCTCGGGCGCTGCGCTCGCCCTGCCCTGGCTCGAGAAGCTCTCGGGTGGAGCCGCCTTCGCTCAGACCGCGATGACGCGCCCTACGCGGCTGCTCGTCGTCGCGTACCCGATGGGCTTCATCCAGGAAGAGTGGGCTCCGTCGGCCGCTGGCGCGACGTTCACCCTGCCGAGAATCACCGCCCCGCTCGAGCCGTTCCGCCAGCACCTGCTCATCGTCTCGAACGTCGACAATCGCGCCACCCAGCTCAACGCCCAGCACGCGTTCGGCCACCCCGGCAAGAAGGAGAGCGTGCTCACGGGCACGTTGATGCGCGCCGCGTTTCAGGGCGACCAGTCGAACACGCTCGCCAACGTCATCGCCGACCGCGCCGGCTCGGACCAGGGCGGGCCGAACAACGAGAGCGTCTGCAACTTCGTCGGCACGCGCATTCGTGGAACCCGGCCCAACGCCTCCATCGACCTCGCCGTCAGCGGCGACGAGTACGACCACCACGACGTGAACTCGTCGTTCTTCTTCGAAGGCCCCGTCACGCCGGTGAAGGTGCAGGCGAACCCGTCGCGTGCGTTCGCACGCTACTTCGCCAACGTCACGGGAGACTCGGCCGCCCTCGAGGCCCAGCGTCGCGCCCGCGCCCGCAAGAAGAGCGCGCTCGATGCAGTGCGTGAGGGCTACCTCGAGCTGCGCTCGGGGCTCAACGCGCAAGACCGCACGCGCCTCGAAGACCACGCGAGCCGCATTCGGCAGGTCGAGCTCGACATGGCACGGGCCACCTGCGCGCGACCGGCCGGCAACTACGGCACGCCCACGCTGACGGCGCCGTACCTGCCTTTCCGCAACCTCTCGATGCGTGAGCGTTCTGCGTTGATGGTGCCCATTCTCACCAACGCGATGGCCTGCGACCTCGCGCCAGTGGGCCGGCTGGAGTTCGTCGACCAGCAGAACCCGCTCTTCGGCGTCGCTTCGGTCGACACAGCCATTCGCGCGTGGAACACCGCGCCCACCTCGAGTGACTGGCACGGCATGGTCCACGGCGACGCGTCTCCGGTCGACGGCGTGCGCACGCGCGGAACGCCCAACGCCCAGTACCTCGTCGACAGCTACCGCTTCTTCGTCGAGCGCTTCGTCGACGTGCTCACGGGCCTGCGCTCCATCTCGGAGGGGCCTGACGGCCGCACGGCGCTCGACAACACGATGGTGGTGCTCTGCTCCGACTTCGGCAACGGCGGCGGCCACTCGTCGAACAAGCTCGGCTTCGTGCTCGGTGGAAACCTCGGCGGTGCGCGCACGAACTTCCACTTCGATGGGCGCGGCCGCGACGCGAACTTCTACACGCAGACGGCGTACAGCTCGAACCAGGTGCTCAACACCATCATTCGCGGGTTCGACCTGCGCACGGCGGGCGGCGCTCCCGTCGGAGACTTCGGGTTGCAGAACTTCCCTGCGGGCTCGGGCGTGCTGCCGGTCTTCTCGTGACACGAACCCTGAGACCCGAACTGAAGCAGGTGGAGCGAGTACGTCGCTCCATGCCGACGCTCGGAATGAACGTCTGTGGACTCGAGGCGGAGCGCGCCGAGTCGCAGCCCCGATGCGATTCGAAGGTGAGGCGTCGGGCTCCTCGGTGAACGTCGGGGGAGCCGTGATGCAATTCGCAGGTCGCCGTACCGGTCTTCTCCGTGAACGTCTTGAGGGAGTGTTGATGCGATTCGGCGTGCTGGTGATTCTCGGAATGACAGCGTGCGGTCCTGCGGTGGTGAGCCCCGACGCAGGGGAAGCTGCAGGCGGAGCGGCGAGTGCGGGCGGCTCATCCTCGAGCGGCGGCGGCTCCACCGCTGGCGGCAGCACGAACGCCGCGGGCGGTACAGCGAGCGCAGGCGGCACGGCAAGCGCGGGCGGAAGCGCGAGCGCAGGTGGCTCGACGGCCGGAGGAGCTGCGAGCGCGGGTGGCTCGACGGCTGGTGGCAGCGCGACGGGCGGAGGCTCGACGGCGCGCCTGGTGACGCTCGGCGTGGGCGGCGACCGCCGCTACATCACCACCGACGGCAACGTGACGATTCAAGGCGACGTGTTCGCCCTCGCGCCGAGCTCACCCGACTGGAGCGACGGCCACACCGACACCATGATTCGCGGCGCCTGCGCGGGTGCGGGCAAGTTCCTCGCCGTCGGCGGCCAGGGCGACGCGACGTTCCGCTCCACCACCGACGGCCTCACGTGGACGCCCCTCGTCACCCTCGACGGCATGATGGGGCGGCCCCGCGCGAGCTGGTTCGGAGACTGCGCCTTCGGCAACGGCCGCTTCGTCGCCGTGGGAGGCAACGGCGCGCGCTGCTTCTCGACCGACGCCATCACCTGGCAGTGCCCCGGCGCGTACCAGCAGTTCCACCACCGGGCGATTGCGTACGGCGGCGGGCGCTTCGTCACCGTCGGCAACTCGTACGCGACGCCCGCGGCCCACACCTCGAGCCTCAGCACCGACGGCTCCGCCTGGAGCGAGATACCCAGCCTGATGAACCAGCAGGCGAACACGATTCTCTACGCGCCCACGCACCAGCGCTTCTACGCCGTGTTCGGCTCGATGCTCGGCGAGCTGCGTGACGGGCAGACGCAGTGGGCACAGGTCGCAGGCGTCGACACGAGCGGCCTCACCGGCATCACCGTGAAGGGCGACACCGTGTTCATCATCGGCCAACGCACGACGGGTACGAACGCTCGCTACCTGCTGCGCTCGACCGACGGCACCCAGTGGACGTCGTCGACTCCGGCGATGACGGTCGAAGGCCTGCACTACGACCCTCGCAGCGACCGCTTCATGGGCCTGCGCCGCCAGTACCAGGCCGGAGGCATCTTCACGCCCTACCGAACGAGCTCGACCGACGCACTCACGTGGACGCAGGTGGCCGAGCCCATGACGGTGCACGCCGTGTCGTCGTTCGTGACGGGCGAGCTGCCGTAGTCACCACTTCGCGCTGAGCGGCCGGCCGTGTTGCTTCGAGACCTCGAAGATCTCGGCGAACACCTGCTTGAACGGCCCACGCGCGCGCACGTTCTCGAGGTTCTGGCTCATGCCGGCGACGGCGCGGAAGAACTGCACCGCCTCTTTCGGAGGCTTGATGGTGCCGAGCGAGAGCGCGTTGCGCATGAAATGGTTGCGCATGTCGCGGTTGATGGCGGCCTCGCCGTAGTCGAAGTCGTCGCTGCGGGCGGCGCGGCAGGCGATGTCGAGCACCGTCGCGACGAACGGCCGCGCAGCTTCGCGGTCGTCGAACACCATGCCGGCCTTCTCGCTGTCGCCGATGGGGTCGTACGCCGGGCCACCGAGCAGCGCGTCGAAGAGCTTGCGGTTCGCGAACGTCCACGGGTCGCTCATCTGCTTGATGGCGCCGAAGTCGAGCACGCCCAGCGAGCCGTCTTTGAGCAGCATGAAGTTGCCGGGGTGCGGGTCGGCGTGCACCACGCCCGTGCACAGAAACGGGCCCCACGTCGCGCGCGTCAGCAGCCGCGCGATGCGGAACTTCTCGTCGCTGGTGTGCTGGTCGAGGCGCCCGATGAACTCCTTGAGCGTCTCGCCCTCGAAGTACTCGAGCGTCAACACGCGCTCGGCGGTCAGCTCGTCGAAGACGCGCGGCACCTTCAGGTCGGGGAAGCCCGCGAGCGACTGGGCGAAGCGGCGCGAGCGCTCGGCCTCGACCTGGTAGTCGAGCTCTTCGAGCAACGACTGCTGCACCTCGCGGAAGTAGTCCTTGCCGTGCGACATGCGCGACGTCGTCGCCACCACCGTCACCATGGCGCCGAGGTTGTCGAGGTCGGCGTGAATCGCGCGCGCGATGTCGGGGTACTGCACCTTCACCGCGACGACCGTGCCGTCTTTCGTCACCGCGCGGTGCACCTGGCCCAGGCTCGCCGAGGCGATGGGTTGCTGCTCGAACGACGCATAGGCCTCGTCGGGCGGCTTGCCGAGCTGGGTGGTCAGCACCTCTTTCACGGTGGCCCACGGCATCGGCGGCGCCTGGTTCTGCAGCTTCGCGACGACCGCACGAATCTCGGGCGTGAGCAGGTCGGGGTCCATCGAGATGCCCTGGCCAATCTTCATCGCCAGGCCCTTCAGGTCTCCGAGCGTCGCCACCAGCTTCTCGGCAGCGCCCTGGCCCAGCAACGACACCGAGGCGTCTTCGCCGTCACGGTTCGCGAAGCGCTTCACCATGCGCGAGCCGACATCGGTCGACAGCTTCGCCGAGAGCGTGGCCAGCTTGGCCAGTCGAGCAAAGCGCCCCGTCGAGGGCTTGTAGTCGTCGTCGCCAGCCATGGGCCCGAGCCTTAATGGGCCGACACCACGCGCACAAGGCGATGGGAGAGAGGAGGGAGGATTTGCGCCCGAGTGAAGAAGCCACGAACTACAGGGCTCATTCCGAAGATGAGTGCGTCTACCGTTCCGCCACGACCCCGTGTGGTGGGGTCGGCTGGAGTCGAACCAGCACGTCTCTTTCGAGACAGGTTTGCGTGTAGGGCCTCTTCTGCCGGGTGCACGAACTCAGACGAAAGCCGGTTCGCGTTCCTGACTCAGAGGCTCTGGAGCCACTTCACGAGCTCGGCGTTCTGCGTCGCCGCGAGCAGCGGGTCTTTCGCGCGCAGGTCGGCCTCGGCCAGCCACGTCGTCACGATGGGCGGCACCTGAAGCCCGCCATCACGCACGCGGCGCATCACCAGCTGCGCTTCGTCGAAGAACTGGTTGAGCGAGAGCCTGTCTCCGATGGGCAAGCGAAACAGGTTGGTGAGGTCGCGTTTGAGCGCCGCCGTGTCGTACTGGAGCGTCGCCATCGTCAGCCCTTGTTGGTGACGCCTTCACGCTGCGCCGGCGTCTCGTTGGGCTTCTCTTTCGCGACGGCGCCCTGCCCTTCACGCTCGATGACGAGGGTGCCGAGCTCTTCGGGCTTCACCTTGCCGCCGGCGATGAGCAGCTCGACGAGGCGTTTGTGCTGCTCCTCGTGCTCCATGGGCAGCGCGTCGGAGTCGCTCTCGAGCTTCACCCACACGTTCTTCTTCTTCGACACGGGATCGATCTCGAGCCGCAAGGTCATGGTGGCCATGGGTCAGCGCTCCGAAGCGACGGGGTCTTT
>JAEUJR010001117.1 GCA_016793585.1 Archangium sp. | reverse complement strand
CGGCACGGTGGAGTTCCTCGTCGACGCCTCGCGCAACTTCTACTTCCTCGAGATGAACACGCGCCTGCAGGTCGAGCACCCGGTGACCGAGTGGGTGACGGGCATCGACCTGGTCGCGTGGCAGCTGCACGTCGCGCAGGGGGGCGTGCTGCCGTTGCTCGAGCCGATTCCGCCGCGTGGCCACTCCATCGAGGTGCGCGTGTACGCGGAAGACCCAGCGACGAACTTCATGCCCTCGCCGGGGAAGATCGAAGCGCTGCGCACGCCGAGCGGCCCGTTCATGCGCGACGACTCGGGCGTCTACGCCGGCTACACGGTGCCGAACACCTACGACCCGATGATCAGCAAGCTGTCGGTCTGGGGCCCCACGCGCGCCGAAGCCATTCGCCGCATGCAGCGCGCGCTCGACGAGTACATCGTCAAGGGCATCACGACGAACATCGCGTACCTGAAGGGCATTCTCGCGCACCCCGAGTTCCAGCGCGGCGACTACGACACGGGCTTCCTCGGTCGTGCACACGCGACGCTGCTCGGAGAGTCGAAGCCCGAGCTGACGCGGGTCGCGATGATCGCCGCCGCCCTGCGCGCGCACCAACGCGCCGAAGCGAAGGCGAAGCTGCACGCCACCACCGGCCCCGTCGCTGCGACGTCGGGCTGGCGCACCGCTGGCCGCCGCGCCGCGAGCTGGAAGAGGAGCTGAAGCCATGTCACGCGCGACCCGCTACATCGCGAAGGATCTCTCGAAGCCGAAGGACAAGGCCGTCACGCTCGACATCGAATCGCTCGGTGACGACCGCTACGCCGTGTCGATCGACGGCCAGCGCCTCGAGGTGGAGTCTCAGGCGCTCCCTGGCCTCGGCATGACGCTGCGTCAGGGCTCGTCGACCTTCGTGGCCGAGTTCGAAGAGAAGGCCGATGAGATTGCCGTGCTGCTCCGCGGCCAGGTGAACCGCTTCGACGTCGTCGACGAGCGCCAGAGCATTCTGCGCGCGGCCAACGCGGTGTTCGAGGTCGAGGGCCGGCAGACGATCAACTCGCCGATGCCCGGCAAGGTCGTGAAGGTCTTCGTGAAGGCCGGCGACGTGGTGACCGAAGGCCAGGGGCTCGTCGTCGTCGAGGCGATGAAGATGGAGAACGAGCTGAAGTCGCCAAAGGCCGGCACGGTGCTCGAGGTCGTCGCGAAAGAGGGCCAGGCCGTCGAGAACGGCGCGAAGCTCGTCGTCGTCGAGTAACTCAGTCGGTGTCGGTGGCGGCGTGCGCGACGAGCGTCACGCCGTCGGGTCGCAGGCACGCCGCGCCGAAGTCCCACGCGACGTTGCCGAACCAGCCAGTCCCTTCCCACAGCCACCATCGGCACTGCTCCGCGCGCGCGGCCACGTCGATCGCGTCGATGAGCGGCGGGCCATCGACGAAAGCCGACAGCGTCTTGAAGGCAGCCAGCCGCCCCGCCGCGGAACCGAGCGCCCCACGGCCGCGACGAAACGGGAGATCCGGGAGTCCACCCTGCGCCGCTGCATCGAAGAGGCGCACGAAGACCTCGCTCGCGGTCGTCTCGGCCACACGCAGTCCCCCACCACGAACCGACGCCAGCGGCAGCGAGCGGAGATCGATTGGTCCCGCGTGCGGAGGGTTCAACAGCACTTGCAAGCTCTCCCAAGGACGCCACGCCCGGGTCGCAGCACGAAGCGCGTCAGGTGCCTCTACGACGGCAGCGACCCGAGGCGCGACGGCCTGTGCGGGATTGCTTCGAGGGAACTCGAATCGTGTTTCGGTGCTCAGGTCCTTCGGCGACAGCACCAGCGAATTCTCGAGCGAGGTACGTCGAAGCGGAAGAACACCGAAGGGATGCTCCCGTTCGAGTAGTTCGTCGCGAAACACCTGAACCTCGGCAACGTGTTCCAGGGCGGCGCCCTGACACACGAGCCGCTGCAGCAGGTTCGCGCTGAACTCGAGTGAGCGCGCACGTGTCGACAGGAGGCTCACGAACTCCGGCACGTCGGCGCGCTGAGCCACCCCTTCGGCGAGTTCGAACACCGGACTCCACCGGTTCAGGCTCGCGTCCACCAACTGCAGCAAGAGTTCGAGATGACCGGCTCGGGGTGAGCGCGCGAGACAATCGAAGAAGTGCCTGCCTCCGTACTCGTCGCCCAGCTGGGCCAGAGACTCGGCGCGCGCGATGATCTGCTGCGGCTCGCCACCCAGAATGAGGGCGCTGTCTCTCTGGCGCTCGAGCCGCTGTTCGGGTGTCGCCTTCACTTCCGCCTCGTCGCCGTGACAGCGACGACCTTCGCGAACCGCCCTTCGACCAGGCCATCACGCGCGGTCGCGTCGAAGCCATGCCGCTCGAGCGCTGGCTTCACCTCGGGCCAGGTGAAGGTCAGGTAGAACATGATGAACGGCGGAGACACGAGCGCGTTGCGCAGGTGCATCGCAGCGTTGAACCCGTGCGCGGCCCAGCGGCTCGGAGACGTCACCGGCGGCATCGGCGTGGTGAGAAAGACGAACCGCCCACCCGGCACCAACGCACGCGAGATGCCGTCGAGCAGCGCGTCTTCATCGGCACCGACGAAGTGACCGAAGGCGCCCGCGCTGGTGACCAGGTCGAACTCCTGCGCGAAGGGCA
>JAEUJR010001107.1 GCA_016793585.1 Archangium sp. | reverse complement strand
GGACGGGTCGATTGCCGGGAGCACAACGGCATCGACCGTTCGCCACGCAGAACACGTCATGGGCGAGCACGAAGACCAGGCAGCGTCGGCTGGTGTTGGTGAGGGAGACGGTCACAGCCCCTCCGTCTCGAGTTCGGGGCGCTCGACCAGCGGGTTGCGGTCGAGCGGCAGGCCCTCGTCGACGTCGAATCCGCGCACGACGAAGCCACAGGTGAAGACGCGGAGGTCGTCGCGGCTGGCGAGTTGGGTCCGGAAGTCTCCGTCGGCCTCGAGCTCCCAGCGGACGGTGCCGCGGTCCAGAGCGCTCGGGTCGCGCTGCAGCTCGAGCCAGCGGTTGCGGTTGAGGAACGTCGCGACGGAGCCCATCAGGTTGAACAGCTCGGCGGTGCGCGAAGACGCGACGGTGAGCCCGAACACCAGGTCGACGGTGAGTGGCGGCTTCCGGCGGACCGCTTGCAGGCCCGTCGGCGTTCCCACCACGTCGTAGTGGGGCTCGTTCGCCGAGTAGAAGCGGTTCTGGCGGAGCGTCGGGCCCGTCAACACGAGCGAGGGGAGCTTCGCCATCGCGATGATGCTCTGGCCGTCGGCGGAGTCGTCGTAGTCGACCGAGACCGAGGTGCTGACATTCGCGACGACCTGGCGCTTCAGCTCGCGGAGCAGCTGGCGGATGACGCGAGTGAGGTCAGCCTCTCGCGCGATGGCGGGGCGCTCGAACCGGTACGCGAGCGGCAGCACTGCCCGCTCTCCCGGAATCGGTCGACCGGTCGGGTCGAGATTGAGCAGTTCAAGGTCAACTGGTCCCGGCTCGTGCGCAGGCGTGCGGAGTTCAACAACGGTTGCGGTCCCAGACCGACGAATCGCCACGCACTCAGCCGCTCGACCACCGAACACCACCTGCGGACGCTCGCCAATCCCTGTGCCCTCCAGCCGAATGAGGTCTCCACCGCTCGACGGTCCAGCCGGCTGCGAGAGCGAGTGGATGATTGGGATGGCCACGAACGGGGAAAGCGAGCCCTCGCGTCACTGGGGGACGGCAAGATCACGGCGCCAAACCCAGTTGGCGGGCGATTCGGTTGAGCAACCGCTGTGTGGCGCCACTTCTGAACTTCTCGAACGCCGGTCGCAGGAAGGGGCGAGCAGGCACCTGGGTGACGACCACGCCACGCCGGCTGCTGGGCCCGCGAGGCGTGCCCGCGCGTCTGAGCAATACCGCGAGGTACCGGCGCATCTTCGGCGTGATGGGGATGATCACCGGCGGCCCACCGAACTCTTGGATCTGTGCGATGTCGGCGAGCGACTCGCCCGTGCTGCTCTTCGCGCTCCGCAGCACTCCGATGAACACCTCGTCGCCATCGGCGATCACCGAGATTGCGTTGCGGAGGTCGCCCCGTACCAGCAGTGACTTGGTGCCCCCGAAGCCCTCGAGCTGACGCGCCGCCAACGTCAACGGCGCAGGCGGTCGGATGGGCTCGCCACCCGGCGCCTGCGCCGTCAATCCGCTCACGACTTCGTTTCGGAGGGCGTGCGCCTCCTGCTTCATCGCCCGCTCGACTGCGCCCTTGAGTCTCCCCGCGGTGTTGGAGAGCAGCTCGCGAGCGCGTGCCCAGTCGCCGGTGCGGGAGATCGCCATCGCGGTGCTACGGGTTCGCCGGGGGCTCCGGGATGCAGGTGTTGCCGTCGATGACGCCGGCATCATCGGCGGTCACGAACGCGCACACGAGCGGCCGGCGCGCGAGGCGGCTCAGCTCCCCGCAGTCGGCGAGCGTGCGCCACGCTTGCTTCTCGTTGCAGACCTCGACCGTGTTGCCGAGGCAGCGCGACGCGCCGGGGTCGCAGGGCGGC
>JAEUJR010000901.1 GCA_016793585.1 Archangium sp. | reverse complement strand
TCATGCTCGACTGACGCCATCGGAACGCTATGTTCCACGGATGATCTCCGCCGTGCCAGCACTCGTGTCGTTGATGGCGCTCTCGGCCGCAGACACCTGGGCGGTGATCGACGTCGACGCCGCCGACGCGATGATGGGCCTGGGCGCGCAGGTCACCCGTCAGGTCGTCGAGGGCGCAGCCGCCCAGAGCCTCAACGCGCTCAACCCCGACCAGGTTCGCGCGCTGCTCACGCCCGAGAAGTACAACGCGCTCAAGAAGTGCCGCGACAGCACCGCCTGCGTCAGCCAGCTGCTCGCAGGAACGCAGGTGACGCGCGCCATCACCGGCTCCCTCACGAAGGACGAGAAGAACTACCTGCTCAAGCTGTGGCACCACGACGTGAAGAACAACACGCTGGTGTGTGACGTCGATCGCGCCGTGCTCATCGCGGCCCGCCGGTTCCAGAAAGACGTCGAGCAGGCCGTGCCGCCGCTCCTGCGCGGAGAGCGCGAGGCCCGCGGCAAGCTCGTCATCGAGAGCAACGTGTCGACCGCGCAGATCTCGCTCAACGGAGAGTTCGTCGGAACGCCCCCGGTGAACCTCACGCTGAAGCCCGGCAAGTACGAGGTGAAGATCGAGAAGAACAAGTACCTGCCGGTGACGCGGCTCGTGGCGGTCGAAGCGAACCAGACGACGACGGAGTCGCTGAAGCTGCTCCTCATTCCAGGCCAGAGACCAGACGACGAGATCGTGCAGAAGCTCGCGGCGCCCGAGGCGGCGACCGAGACGAAGGGCATCTCGCTGTCGGCCCCGACGTGGATCTTCGGCGGCGTCACCGTCCTTGCGGGCGTGAGCGCCACCATCTTCGGCGTCCTCGCCGGCCAACAAGAGGCCTCGCTCCGCGGTGGCCTGAACGAGATGACCGGCCTCTACACGGGCACCCGCGCGCAGGCGCTCGAGCAGAACCGCAACGCGCTGGTCGCGAACGTCTCGTTCATCACGCTCGGGGCCGCGGCCATCGCGACCGCCGTGTTCCTCATCATCGACCTCGTCTCGCCGCCCGACGACGTGCCCGCGAAGAGCGGAGCCACGCCATGACGACCAACATGCACCGTCTTCTCCTCGCGCTCGCGGGCTTCGCCGTCGGCTTCGGCTTCGGCTGTCGCAACGTCGACCCCGACAAGGGCATCTTCTCGTGCGCGACGACCGCCGACTGTGGCTCCAACTTCGAGTGCCGCCCGCTGTTCGGCTCGATGACGGGCCGCTGCTTCACCGTCGGCTTCTGCAAGGACGAAGAGACCTGCAACGGGCTCGACGACAACTGCGACGGCCGCACCGACGAGACGTTTCCCATGAAGGGCGCGGCGTGCACCACCACGCAGCAGGGCGTCTGCTCGGCCGGCACCCGCGTCTGCACGCTGGGCGCCGAGCTGTGTGAAGCCACGAAGATGCCCTCGGCCGAGCTCTGCAACGGGCTCGACGACGACTGTGATGGGCAGACCGACGAGACGTTCGACCTGATGACCGACAGCGCCAACTGCAGCGCCTGCGGGCGTGCGTGCGCCGGCGGCACCGTCTGCCGCGCCGCCACCTGCATCGAGGCGAACTGCGCCGACGGCACCGACAACGATCAGAACGGCAAGAGCGACTGCGACGACGAGGTCTGCCTGGGCTTCGACTGCAACACCCAGCTCGCGCCCGCCAGCCGCTGCGGCTTCGCGCCCGTCATTCCCGACGCCGGGTTGGTCGACGCAGGGGTCGACGGTGGTGACGCCGACGCGGGCGCGATCGACGCCGGCTTCGTCGACGGCGGCTTCGTGCGTGGTTGTTTCCGCCCCGAGACGGCCTGTGACGACGGCTTCGACAACGACGGCGACGGCGTGGCCGACTGCGCCGACGCCGACTGCGACAACCGCGTCTGCTACTCCGGGCAGACCTGCACGATGCGCCTGTGCCCGGGGCCAGGGTGAGCGCGCACGTTCGGGAACTCGTGTTGATTGAAGGCCAGAGGCGAGCGATTCTCATGACCGCGATGCGCATCGGGGTGTTGGTCCTTCTCGTCTCGTCGGCCGCATGGGCTCAGCCTGTGAACGTGCCGTTCACGAGCGAGACCCTCGCCATTCCCGGAAACCAGGCGGGCGACACCGCCATTCTTCGAGACCCGTGGGGCCAATGGCGCGACACGGTCTATGGCACCGACGCGGTCAACAACGGCTTCTATGGCTTCCTCGTCGACGGCGGCACGGCGCTCTCGACCGGCTTCGGGGCCGTGGGCGGAGTGGACGCACGTCAGCCCATCGCGACGCTCCCCGAGTCGTCCCTCGGGGGGCTGGTGGTCGTGAGCGCGACGAACGCGGGCGAGGTCCTCTTCTTCACCACCACCAACGACGCCGGCATTCTGGGCATCGGTGGGCTCAGCCGCATCAGCACGCTCGGGCCGCGCGCCGTCACGCTCGGCGACTTTGGTGACGCGGGCGCCTTCGTGTTCGTCAGCACGCAGTCTCCGGCGATGCCGTGGTGGCGGCTGACCGAAGACGGCGGCAGCATCGTCGCGACGTCGCAGCCCGCGCTCGTTCTGCCTGATCCTCCGACCGCGCTCGCGGCCGCTTCGTCGACCCGGCTGGTGTACGCCTCGGTCGGTATCGGCGGGGTCGTCGAGATCGACCCGCTGACCGAGCCGCCGACGGTGATTCAGGTGATCGACGCTGGCGCCGCCGCTGAGATCGTGGGCGGCCTCGCCACCTACCCGCAGCGCGATGGCGGCTCGCTGCTCATCACCTCCGTTCCCGCGCGCAACCTCTTCCGGGTCTATGCAGCCCAGACCAACGCGCCGGCGCTGCACCTCACCGACTTCACCGTCAGTGGCCTCGACGGGGGGCGACGAATTCTCGGAGCCTTTGCGCTCGACGTCTGGCCGGGGCCGTTCGGCGTCACCCCCGAAGGCGCCGTGTTCGACGCAGGCGTCATCGTCATCGGCGATCGTTTCGGCGCGACGGGCGCGAACTACAAGCTCGTCTCGTGGCCGACGCTCGCCCGCGCCGTCACCCCGCCCCTGCCCATCGACGTGCCGGGCTTCGTGCCACCGCCCGTCGAGGTTCAGCCCGTCGCCATGCCCTCGCAGGTCGGGCTCGCGACCTCGAGCGGCGTGCTCGACCTCTCGTTCTGGCCGGGGAACGACACGCTCGTCGCGACGCTCGACGGAGTGTCGCTGCTCTCGCCCCGCGACCTGCGGCCCCTGTTCGTCAGAGACGCGGGTCTGGCCGACGGCGGCGCGACCGACGGTGGGCGCCTCGACGCTGGAGTCACCGACGGCGGCCGCTCCGATGCCGGAGTCGTCGACGCAGGGGCGGCGAACCTCACCGTTGCCGTCTCGGCGCTCGGCCGCCTCGACGCGCTGAACCCCGTCGCGCCCTCGGGCCTTCTCGCGGTGGGAACGAACACGGGCCTCGCCGGCTCGACCACGCTGTGGACGCGGGCGACCGATGGTGGGTTGAACCTGCTCCTCACGATTCCGACCTCGGCCACCCGGAGCGTGCAGCTCACCGACCTCGCCGACGCCGGCGTGTGGCTCTTCGCGGCGAGCGGCGCGCTGCTGCACCGCTACGCGCTCGAGGTCGCTGATGGCGGCCTGCGGGCGACCCCCGGCCCCGACATCAGCCTCTCAGAGAGCGTCTTCTCGGTCACCGCGTGGCCGGCCGCACGCCACCTGTTCGTCTCGACGAGCCGCGGAGTGTACGAGGTCGACCCGCTCGCGACGCCCCCAGCCACCAGCCTCTTCATCGCCGATGCAGGCGTCTCGGCCCTCACGCTCTACGCGCAGCGCGATGGCGGCGCGATGCTGCTCGGCGCCACCGATGACCGCGTTCGTGTCATTCGAGCCAACGACGCCGCTTTGCTGCTCGAGTTCCAGGTCATCGCCCCCGACCGCCTCAACGTCGTTCGTGGCATCGGCTGGCTCGACGTCTCGGAGGAGCCGGTGGGCGCCGACGGGGGCCTGCGAGATGGCGGCCTGCGCTGGCCTTCGGGAGCGCTCGCCGTCGGAGCCACGAGCGGTGATGCCGGCGCCATCGTGCTCGTCGACTGGGCGCAGCTGGCGCGTGCCGCGATGCCGCCGCTGCCCATCGACGTCGTCGCGCCCGCACGCGCAGGTGGCTCGGGCGGCGGAACCGCCGGCGGTGGCGTGGTGATGGGCGGAGGGACGAGCAACCGCGCGGGTGGGAGCGCGGGAGGAGCCGCTGGTGGCGGAGAAGAGCCGCCTCCAGGGTGCTGCACCGGCGCGCCGTCGAGCTCGGTCGTTCCGGCGATGGCGTTCCTGCTCTGGCTCAGGCGCTTTGCGCGCCGCAGAACGAAGTGACTGACGTGACCTCGACCATGACCCCGTTCTTCAGAACCCTCTTCTTTCTCGTCGCCTCGTCGGTCTTGTCCTGTCGGACGACCGAAAATGGCCTGCGGCCAGACTCCGACGGCGTCGTGCACCTCACGCTGGTGGGCACCAACGACGTGCACGGCTGGGTGATGACGCAGGAAGAGAAGTTTCCCAACGGCACCATTCGCTACGGAGGAGCCGCGACGTTCGCCGGCTACTTGAAGCTCTTGCGCGAAGAGAACCCCGGCGGGGTGCTGCTCGTCGACGGCGGAGACCTGTTTCAGGGCACGCTCATGTCGAACCTCACCGAGGGCTCGGTCGTCATCGATGCCTTCAACGCCCTCGGCTACGACGCCGCGGCCATCGGGAACCACGAGTTCGACTACGGCCCCGTCGGCCCGCAGACCCACGCCACCGAGCCGGGAATGGACCCGTTCGGTGCCCTCAAGTCGCGCATCGCCCAGGCGAAGTTCCCGCTGCTGTCGACCAACATCTACGAGTCGAACTCACGCCTGCGCCCGTCGTGGCTGCCAGGTGATGGCACCGTCATCATCGAGCGCAAGGGCATCAAGATCGGCATCATCGGGCTGACCACGCCCCAGACGCCCACCACGACCCTGCCCATCAACGTCGCCACGCTGCGGTTCGCCGCCCTCGGGCCCGAAGCGCTCGGGAGCGCCAAACGGCTGCGTGAGCGCGGCGCCGACGTCGTCATCGCCATCGTGCACGCGGGTGGTCGCTGCGCCGAGACGAAAGACCCGTCTGATCTTCACTCGTGCGACACCGAGACCGGCGAGGTCTTCGAGATGATGAAGGGCTTCCCCTATGGCACGCTCGACGCCGTCGTCGCGGGCCACACGCACGCGCAGGTCGGTCACTTCGTGAACGGCACGCCCATCATCGAGAGCTTCGCGCTCGGTAAGGCGTTCGGCGTGGTCGACCTCTTCGTCGACCCCTCGACGAAGAAGCTGGTGCGTGAGCGAACGCGCATTCGCAGCGGCATCGAGATCTGCGAGACCGCCGACGAGAGCACCGGCAGCTGCGACGCCCGCAAGCTGCGCGCGCGCGCGGCCGAGGTGAAGCCGGTGGCGGCGAAGTGGCTGGGCAAACCGATCGAGATCGACTCCGCGGTCGCCGCGCTGCTCAAGCCTGGCGAAGAGCGCGTCGCCCTGCTCCAGAACAAGGCCCTCGGTCTGACGGTGCCGAAGACCCTCGGCCGCAACTACGATCGCGAGAGCGCCCTGGGCAGCTTCCTCGCTGACGCGCTGCGCACGATGGCCCGCGCCGACGTCGCCATGCTCAACCCGGGCGGCCTTCGCGCAGACCTGAACCAGGGCCCGCTGCAGTACGGCGCTGTCTACGAGGTGCTGCCCTTCGACAACACCGTCGCCACCCTCGACCTCACGGGTGATCAGCTCGTCAGCCTGGTGCGCGCGGCCTACTCCGCGAAGAAGGGCGTCTTCCAGGTCTCGGGCCTCGAGGTCGTGCTCGAAAAATGCCCGGGGCCCAGCCGCTTGAAGTCGGTGCACCTGCCCGGCGGCTACGGCGTCGACCCGAACGCCCGGTATCGGGTGGTGCTGCCCGACTTCCTCGCGCGCGGCGGAGATGGCCTCGGGCCCGTACTCGCGACCATCGACCCTCGTCAGG
>JAEUJR010001065.1 GCA_016793585.1 Archangium sp. | reverse complement strand
GCACCACATGCGCGCTCTGTCTCTCGTGGTGGTCCTTGGCCTTGCCGCTTGCGGCACCACCCCGCCTCCTCAACGATGTGACACGACCACCTGCCGTGGTTGCTGCGGTGCCGACGGGCTCTGCAACCCGGGAAGCCTGTCGAGCGCGTGCGGCGTTGGCGGGCAAACGTGCAGCTCATGCAGCTTCAGTCAGGCCTGCATCAACGGCTCCTGCAGTTCGATCAATTCAGGGAGCGGAGGCGGTACCGCCGCGGCGGGTGGCTCAGCGAGCGCCGGTGGAACTGCGTCGGCTGGTGGAGCTGCGACGGCTGGTGGATCCGCAACCGCCGGTGGATCCGCAACCGCCGGTGGATCCGCAACTGCCGGTGGATCCGCAACTGCCGGTGGATCCGCAACTGCCGGTGGAGCTGCGACGGCCGGTGGAACAGCGTCGGCTGGTGGAACTGCGTCGGCTGGTGGAACTGCGTCGGCTGGTGGAACCGCGTCAGCTGGCGGAACCGCGTCGGCTGGCGGAACCGCGACGGCTGGTGGAACCGCGACGGCTGGTGGAACCGCGACGGCTGGTGGAACCGCGACGGCTGGTGGAACCGCGACGGCTGGTGGAACCGCGACGGCCGGCGGAGCCGCCATGATGGGTACGGGTGACTCGTGCCAGTCGCCCAGGTTGCTGCCCTTTGGTTCTCCCGTGCAGTCCACGACGGGTGCGCGCCCGAACAACTTCCGGTTCCAGACGAGCATGGGGTGTCGTCTGAGCGAAACATCGGGCGACGTCGTCTATCGCCTCGACATCCCGGCAGGCGGCGTCGCTCAGGTGACGACGAACGCGACGTGGGACGTGGTGGTGAACGTGGTGCAGGCTCCTGAGACGAACTGCGGAACGCTCGTGGGTGGTACCTCGCAGGGCGCGGTGTGCGTCGCGAGCTTCGATGCCACCACGAATGGCAACGAGACCGGCCTGATCACCAACTCGACCGGCACGACGGCGACGTACTTCATCGTCATCGACGGCTACACCTCGAGCATGTCGGGCAGCTTCACGCTCAGCGCCGAGCTGTACCTGCGGCCCTCAGGGCCGACCGAGGTCGAGCCCAACGACACGCGGGTGCTTGCTGACGCCACGGGACAGGTGCTCGCGCCGGGCACGCCCATCAACGGCAGCCTCGGGGTCGGAGAGGCCGACTTGTACCGAATCAACGTCGCCACGCCGGGCGTTCTTCGGCTGACGACCGATGGGTTCGGGTGTCTGCCGTTCACGTCGATTCGAATGTCGTTGCTCGACTCGACGGCGGCAGTGGTGAGCATGGTCGAGGGTTCGACGGCCTCTGCCTGCCGGCTGCTGGTGGCGCAGGTTCAGCAGGGCACGTACTACGTGTCGGTGGCTCGCACGGCGATGGGAACACAGCCGCTGCCCTACTGGGTGACCGCGACCCTGCTGACGGCACGAACGGCCGAGGTCGAGCCGAACGACACCACCAATCAAGCGTCGCTCTTCACCGGGCCCGACACGGTGGTGTGCGGAGCGCTCGGCACGACGACCGACTTCACCGACGTCTACATCTTCACCCTCGCGCAGCCGGCGCGAATTCAGGCCGAAGTCATCGAGTCGATGGCTGGCGCGATGCCGAGCTGCGAATCAGACACGCTGACCTCGCGACTCGAGCTGCTCAGCGGCGCGGGCCTCACCATCTCGTCGGACACCACTGGCGGGCGAGGAAGCTGCTCACACCTCGACGAGTCGGTGCCGCTGATGCCGGGCACGTACTTTCTGCGCATGAGCGAAGTGTTCAGCACGACCCGCCGCGGGTTCCCCTACTGCATCGCCGTGCGGCAGCGCTGACGTGCATCGAGTGTTGCTCGTCGTGTTGATCATCGGGCAGACGAAGGCCCGACGAGACCCGCCCTTCACCTGGCATGCGCCGGTCGACATCGGCGCTCCGTGCACCGCCGATGGTGGTCTCGCGCTCCCGGCGTTCTGTGGTGGTGGGCCGCAGGGAACATCAAGCTGATCTGCACCGATGATCGCCCCTGGCTGCGCAGCCGCCAGCAGGTGCTCTGCAGCGACCGTTGCAGATGCCCGTTCGGCTCGACGTGTGTCTGGGACGACGCGATGAACATGGTCTGTCTCAAGCGCTGCTTTGCGCCCGGAGACTGTGCGCGTGGGCAGTTCTGTCATCGCCTTCGCGACTCCGAGGTGAGCGCTTGTGTCTCGTCCGACCCGTTCCAGGTCAGCGTGTGGAAACCCGACGACCGCAGGTACTGGAGCCCGACCTACCGGTGGCTCGAGCCGTACCGCTCCGAGGCGCCCACGCCAGCTCAGCGCGTGAAGGAAGCCTTCGGCGGGCGCTGAGCTCGAGCGGCGCGAACACTGAGTCTGGCAGCCTCACCGATGAGTGCAGCAGGCTCGCCGCCTTCGACGTGTTCTTCACGGGTTGCCCAGCCGACAGGAAGTCGCTGCACCACCCCTCGCGCCCCTCGGCGCTGCAACCCTCTGTTCACGCAGCCGTGCTGGTTGGCATCTGCGATGCTGCGGCGGCACCCATGGAAAACAAACGAGAGTATCTGGCCATCGCCGGCATCGTCGCGGTCTTCGGTGGGCTGGCGTACTTCGGCTTCCGCTCACCCGAGTTTCCCGACGTCTCGCTCTCGTTGGACGCAGAGACGACGGTGAAGGTGCACGACGTTCGCGCGCCACGGCCGAAGCTGGTGCTGGCGTTGGTCATTCCCGGAGACCCGCTCAGCGAGAAGTCGCTGCAGCTGCTCAAGGAGCGGCACGAGGCGAACGAAACGAAGGCCACCTTCGCTGCCATCTATTTCTCCAACGTCGCCGAGGCCGAGCGCTTCCGCCAATCGCACGAGCTGCCGTACACGGTGTACTCGCTCAGCCCGCCCGAGAACCCCGTCGAGTTCAACCAGCTGGTGAAGGTCGTGGGCGGCTTCAGGTCACGCTTCTACGGTGGCACCGTGCTGCTCATCGACTCGAAGCAGAAGCTGGTCGCGAAGGTCGAAGGCCTCGAGCTCGAGCACCTCGATGACTTGATCAAGAAGCTCTGATCACTCCGAGTGCGCCCACAAGCCGAGCGCGCCGAGGAAGGCGAGCGCCCCCAGGCTCGCGGCGATGCGTGGGTCGAACAGACAGAAGAACTGACTGACGAGCCCCAGCGCGGAGTAGCCCAGCACGCGCTTCCACACCTCGACCGACAGGTTCTGGAGCAGCGCCCGCAACGCGGTGAGCGGCCCCAGGGAGCGCGCGGGCGGCTCGCGCTGCGATTGCACCGAGACGCTCACTGCCGGTTCGATGGTCGAGGCAGGCGGCACGACCTGATGTGGCGCGCTCGGCTGTGGTGCCGCCTTCGCCGACAGGTACTGCCGCATGAAGAGCCGCTGCTCGGGTGTGTCGAGGCGGCTGCCGCAGTGCGCGCACTCGGTCGCGAAGCCCGAGTTGTCGACCTCGCACACTGCGCACCTGCGAAACCCCGCCTGCTCGACCTCGACGTCATCGACGAGCCCCGTGCCCTGTCGGGAGGCCTCGAGCGCCTCGGCGAGCTCGGCGGCGCTCTGGTAGCGCTCCGTCGGGTCCTTGCGCAGACAACGCAACACCACGCGCTCGAGCGCTGGAGGGATGTCGGCCGAAGGGGCGCGCTCGGTGAGCAGGTCGGGCCGTGCGTTCACCTGGTGGTACAGCAATGACGCGCTGTCGGTCGCCTGCGGGAACAGCGGCGTGCCGGTGAGCGCGCGAAAGAGCGTGACGCCGAGCGCGTACAGGTCTGCGCGGCCGTCGTACTGCTGGCCGAGAATCTGCTCGGGCGCGAGGTACTCCGTCGTGCCGACGACGAGGCCGGTGCGGGTGAGCTCGGTCTCTTCTCCGAGGGAGCGCGCGATGCCGAAGTCGAGCACCTTCACGAGCTCGCTCTGGCCCGCGCGGGGAATGAGCACGAGGTTCGCTGGCTTGATGTCGCGGTGAACGATGCCGGCCGCGTGAGCCGCCTGCAGCGCCGCACAGACCTGCACGGCCAGACTCACCACGCGCTCCGCCGACAGCGTGCCTTCGCGGCGCAGCACCGCCGACAACGAGTCGCCGTCGAGCAGCTCCATGACGAAGTACAGCTCGCCCTCCTTCGTCTTGCCGAGGTCGAGCACCTTCACGATGTTCGGGTGCGTCAGCCGCGCGGTGTGCTTCATCTCGCGGTTGAAGCGCAGGGCGGCTTCGTGGCCCTGGTACTCGGGGCGCAGCAGCTTCACGGCCACCTGCCGATTCGCCGGCACGTCGACGGCGCGAAACACGACGCCCATGCCGCCTGCCCCGAGGCGAGACTCCAGCCGGTACCGGTCAATCAACCGCGGCAGCTCCATGGCCGGGGTGACGCTACCCGATGGCCGGTGGTGAGTGGCGTAAGGTCACGCGCATGCTCCACGCCCTGCTGCTCGTGGTGTCAGCTGCCTGTCCCCCCGGTACGTTCTGCACCACCCACGGGCCTCTGACGACGGGCGCCCGAGCACGCGCACCTCAGCACGTACCTGATTGAAGACGTGGCGATGTTGCGCGCGCTGGGCGACGAGAAGGCGCTCGAGCCTCAAGAAGCGGTGACGCTCACGAGGAACGCGCCGA
Organism: Archangium sp.; assembly: GCA_016793585.1. Next base: position 14,056 of record JAEUJR010001065.1, on the reverse strand, counting down.
AGAGGCCGTCGCGCTGCTGTCGCTCCCAGCTGGAGTCGAGCACCGGCGTTCTCCACGGCCACTCGGGCGTTCCCGTCACCCACGTCGCCGCGCCGGGGCGCGAGGGCACGGCGCCAGGCCGTGACGGAAGCTCGAGCTTCACCGTACCGAAGCCCGGTGCGTCGGCGTCGAAGCGACAGATTTCGCCGACCCACACGCGGCTGCCGTTGAAGGGCTCGACCACCAGGCCCGACACCATGCGGTGCCCCTGCAGAGCGTCGCGCTGGCCGTAGAGCAGCGTCGGTGTCGCGACGCCCTGACGGTCGAGCACCCACACGCCGTCGTCATCGAGCGAGACCAGCCGGTCGAAGTCGAGCACGCCCAGCGTCTTGGCGCCGAGCTCGGTCGTCAGCACGCGCGTCTGCACCGTCGCACCGAAGTCGCCCGAGACGATGGAGCGGCTGCCCGCTTCGCTCCGCGTCGCGTACGCGAAAGGCCCGGTGTCGGTGACGGTCAACGCGGTCACGTCACGCACCGCGACGACGCGCGTGGCGACCTGGTTCACGCCGAACAACGGCACGCGATAGAGCCCGTCCTCCAACGCGAGCAGGTACGCCGACGCGGTGAGGGAGTTGATGCCGAAGCCGGCGGTGAGGGGCGTGGGCAGGGCCGCGACGACCTGCGAGCCGCCGACCCTCTCGGGGCTCCACACGCGCAACGTCGACGTGCGCCGCGCGTTCGCCACCGCCGCCGACTCCGTCACCACGTAGTGGAACGCTCCCTGAAACCAGACGCCGCTCACCGAGACGTTGCCGTTGCCGACGGGCTGCAGCTCGAACAGCGTGTCACTGCGCAGGGCCTTCGCCACCAGCCGGCGGCGAGGTGTGTCGGTCCGGTACGAGGTGAAGACGACGAAGTCGGGGCCGAGGCCTCCCTCGACAGGGAACCAGAGGACTTCGGCCGACGGGCCCAGCCCCGAGCGCCACACCAGCTGCAACGACGTCTCGGTCACCGCGTAGAGGCAGGTGTTCCCGCAGCCCGCGTCGAGTGGAATGCCCCCGCGCAGCGCAGCATTGATGGGGTCGCGGTCGCTCGTGCACGACGCGGGCAGCGGGCCCGACACGGGCGCGAGCACGGGCGTGGCGTCGAAGGGCACTCCACCATCGCGGGTGGCGCGGCCTCCGCCCATCGCGCTCCCGCCGCCCATCATCGCGGTGCCACCGGCCGTCATGGCCGCACCACCACCCGCAGCGCCCGGGCCACGGTTCACGGGCAGCAGGTCGTCGTCGACGAAGAGCAGGGGAGACCAGCACCCCGACAGCAGCAGCAGCCCGCACAGAAGAGAGCGCATGCCGCCGCTGGTGTCGCGACTCCGACCGAGCTTCACGAAATCGACGTCAGATGCGCGTCAGTTCTCCACCGGCCATCGTCATCAGCGTCTCGATTTCGCCCACCGTGAAGCCTTCACAGTCGCTGCGGTCGACCTCGTACGCGTAGCTCTGCGCGTTCGGGTCGAAGACGTCAGCGAGGAATGACGCCTTCGGCTCGAGCATGTCGGGCGCCGTGCCCATCAGCACCAGCTGCCCGTCGGCCTTCGACGGCGCGTAGAGCAGCGCTCCCGTCTTCAGGTGGCACAGCAGCACGCCTTCGTGCGGAGCGCTCAAGTCGACGCGCCCGAGAATGGCCGGCGGCATCGAGTGGCCCAGCAGCGCGAACGGCACGAACTCCGCTGCCCAGCCCGCTTTGCCCTCGGCCCGCTTGCGTGTGTCGAACGCGGCGAGGTGGTGGCTGACGAGCTCGGCCTGGCGCTGTGGTGACAGCTTCGCGAAGTCGAACACGAACGCCTCGGCGTCGCCGAGCACCTGCACGATGGTGAGCTTCCCGACATGGTCAATGAGGGCTGAGAGGGGCATGGCGTCGAAGACACACCGAACGCGCGCACCGTGCAGAAAAATCGACTCGGGCAAATCGCACGGGGTAATCCAGCCGCATGGGCGCGCAATGGAAGCAGAAGGGCCGCGAGGCCAACTCGAAGGCGAAAGCGAAGCTGCTGAGCAAGGCCGCGAAGGAGGTGCTCATCGCGGCGAAGGCCGGGGCTGACCCGTCGAGCAACGCGCGCCTGCGCCTCGCCATCGAGTACGCGAAGAAGGTGAACATGACGAAAGACACGCTCGAGCGTGTCATCAAGAAGGGCGCCGGGCTGCTCGACGAGCAGGTGAACTACGAGCTCGTCACCTACGAGGGCTTCGGCCCGCACCGGGTGCCCGTCATCGTCGAGTGCCTCACCGACAACCGCACGCGCACCGCCGCCAACGTGCGCCAGTGTTTCCGCCTCGGGCAGATTGCTGCGACGGGCGCCGTCTCGTGGGACTTCGACCGCCTCGGCGCCATCGACGCGACCGGCCCCGCAGGCGCCGACGCCGAGACCGTCGCCATCGAAGCCGGCGCGCAAGACCTCGAGCCCGGAGACGAAGGCGTCACCCACTTCTACACGGCGCCCACCGACCTCGACGCCGTTCGCAAGGCCCTCGAGTCGGCCGGGTGGAAGGTGGAGTCGGCCGCCCTCGTCTGGCGCGCGAAGAACCCTGTCACCGTCGCGCCCGAGCACCGCGCCGAAGTCGACGAGTTCCTGCAGGAGCTGGACGAAGACGACGACGTGCAGACGCTCTTCGTGGGCCTGAAGTAGCCCTCGCTTGAGGCAGGTCATGCGTTCCGCTTGATGCAGGGCAGGTCCGGTCGCATCGGGGGCCGCAGAGGCGCGGCGAGGCGGAGCGGGGCCGTTACGATCCACCTCGGTATGACCGCTCCCCTGCCCGCCATCATCACGGTTGGCTTCGACCACGTCGTTCGCGAGTGGTCGACCGGAGCGCAGGCGCTCTATGGCTGGTCACGCGACGAGGCGGTGGGCCGGCGGGTGTACGAGCTCGTCTCGCCCTGGGTCGCGGCGGCAGACTTCGAGGGGCTGGTCGCCGCGTTGCGTGAGCGGCAGGCGGTGACCATCGAGGCGGTGCGCCTGCGGAAAGATGGGCGGCGGCTGGTGGTCTCGACGGCCCTGGCGCTGCAGCGAGACGAGTCGGGCGTGCCCGTCGCCATCGTTGGCATCGCCAGGCCGCTCGACGACGAACGAGAGACGAAGCGGGCGCTCGACGAAGCGCGCCTCAGCGACCTCGGCCAGCGCATGAACGAGCTCGAGCTCGTCGTCGGGCCAGAGGGCGCGCTCGTCAGCGTCAACGACCGCGCCTGCGAGGTGTACGGCTACTCGCGAGACGAGCTCTTGCGCCTCAACATACGAGACCTGCGCGCGCCTTCGTCGCTGCCGACCCTGCGGGAGCAGCTCTCAGAGGCCCTCGACCGGAGCCTTCACTTCGAGACGGTGCACCGCCGGCGAGATGGCTCCGAGTTTCCCGTCGAGGTCAGCGCCCGGCCGTTCAGCATCGGCAGCAGCCAGTACACGCACAGCCTCGTCACCGACCTCACCTCGAGGCGGCGCCTCGAGCACGACCAGCGGCTGCTGGCGAGCCTCGTCACCTCGATGGACGACGCCGTCATCGTCACCACCGACGCCTTCGTCGTCACCGAGTTCACGGGCCGCGCCGAGGCGATGACCGGCGCGTCGCGCAGGGAGGTGCTCGGCCGAGACTTCTTCGCCTGCTTCCAGCTCGAGTTCCCCGATGCCTCGTGGGCCCAGGCGCAGGCGCAGCTGCTCGAGCGGAGGCCGGTGCGCTTCCGGGCGCGGTTGCGGCGCGTCGACGCCTGGGTCGAGCTCGACGTCTCGATGGGGCCGCTCGCCGAAAGCAGCGCCGAGGGCGGGTGGCTGCTGGTCGGGCGCGACGTCAGCGCGAAGGTGGTCGCCGAGCGCGAACGCGACGCGGCCGACGCGGCGTTGCGCGCGAGCGAGCTGCGGTACCGCACCCTCTTCGAGAACCTCGGTGAAGAGCTGTCGGTCTTCACGGTGACGCGCGACGAGCAGGGCCGCGTCGTCGACTGGGTGTTGCGCGCGTCGAACGCCGAGGGCCGCCGAAACTTCGGGCTCGCGTTCGAGCGGTTCGTCGGGCAGCCGATGCGCGCCCTGGCGCCCGAAGGCGCGATGCGCCAGCACATCGACCACAGTGACGAGACCTTCGCTGGTCGGCCGCTGATTCTCGAGTCGTTCGTCGCGCGCACGGGGCAGTGGTTTCGCAGCGCCAGCTTCGCCATCGACGCCGACACCATCGTCGCGGCGGCCCTCGACATCACCCACCGTCGCGTCGCCGAAGACCGCCTCGCCGCCGAGTCGGCCTACACGCGCAGCCTGGTCGAGGCGAACCTCGACCCGCTGTTGACGCTCGACGCCGCGGGCCGCATCACCGACGTGAACCGCGCCACCGAGCAGCTGCTGCACCGCACGCGCGACGAGCTGATGAGCGCGCCGTTTCACACGCTCTTCACAGAGCCCGAGTCGGCGCGTGTGTTCTTCGAGCAGGTACGCGCGAAGGGGCAGGTGACCGACTGGCCGCTCGAGCCGCTCTTCGACGGGCAGGGCCGGCGTGCGCTGCTCTTCAACGGCACCGAGCTGCCCGCCACGACGGTGAGCGGGCGGGTGGTGATGACGGCGCGAGACGTGACGGCGATTCAACAGGCGCAGGCGACGCTGGCCGAGGCCTCACGCGCGGCGAAGACGGCGAACGAGCTGAAGAGCCAGTTCCTCGCGAACATGTCGCATGAGATTCGAACGCCGCTCAACGCCGTCATCGGTTTGGCGCGCCTGGGCCTCGACGAGGAGCACGGCGCGCGGCTCAAGGAGTACCTGGCCCTCATTCACCGCTCGGGCACCAGCCTCGTCGAGCTCATCAACGACATTCTCGACTTCTCGAAAATCGAAGCCGGCAAGCTGGTCGTCGAGTCGGTGCCGTTTCGCCTGCGCGTGCTGCTGCGTGACCTGCACGACACCTTCGAGCCGGCGGCCGAGTCGCGTGGGCTGCACCTGGGGGTGTCGGTCTCTCCCGAGCTGCCCGAGTTCATCATGGGCGACCCGCTGCGCGTGCGGCAGGTGGTGTCGAATCTGCTGTCGAACGCGCTCAAGTTCACCTCGGCGGGGCGGGTCGACCTCGTGGTGGAGCAGCAGGAGGAGCAGCTCGTCATGCGCGTGCGCGACACGGGCATCGGCATCTCGGCCGAGCAGGCGGGGCGGCTCTTCGAGTCGTTCATGCAGGCCGACGCCTCGACGACGCGGCGCTACGGCGGCACGGGCCTGGGCCTCGCCATCAGCCGGCAGCTGGCGCAGTTGATGGAAGGGGCGCTCGCGGTGGAGTCGGCCCCGGGCGCCGGCTCGACCTTCACCTTCCGCTGGCCGCTGCGCACGCCCTCGGCCGAGGCGCTGCGAGAGGTGATGGCGAAGGAGCAGTCGACGAAGACGCGCGAGGTGCCCTCGACGCTGGCGGGCCGACGGGTGCTGCTGGTCGAAGACAACAAGGTGAACCAGCTGCTCGGCCGCACGCTGCTGCAGAAGGCGCGCATGGTGGTGTCGGTCGCCGAGAACGGGCACCAGGCCGTGGCGGCGCTGATGGCGCCCGACGCCGACTTCGAGGTGGTGTTGATGGACGTGCAGATGCCCGAGATGGATGGGCTCGAAGCCACCCGCATCGTGCGTGAGCGGTTGGGCGCCCGGTGTCCTCCCATCATCGCGATGACGGCGAACGCGATGCCTGAAGACCGCGCGCGCACGCTGGCCGTGGGCATGGTCGAGCACCTCGCCAAGCCCATCGACGTCGACGCGCTCTACGCCGTGCTGCAGCGCGTACTCAGCGCGTGATGGAGCGCAGCTGTCTGGCCAGCTCGGCGGGTCGACGGGTCGAGCACCACTGCCGCAGCGACGTGAGGGCCGCACGATTCGTCGCCGGCTCCCGCTCTTTCGCCGGTGCCCGAGGCAGGGCCAGCCCGAGCAATCACGACGGCTCCAGTCGCCGCGCCAGCAGCGCGAGCGCCGGCATCGCGACGGCCCAACAGACGCCGATGGTGACGAGGCTTCGCGCGCCGTCGAGGTGGAGCGCGCCGAGCCGTGCACCACCCGAGTAGCTCAACGGGCCGACGATGGCGCCGAGCACGGCCGCGAGGGGCAGGCGGGGCAGCAACCACTCCAGCGAGTTTCCGCGCCGCATCGCGCTCGCGAAGACGGGCCACAACGAGAGCAGCCACAGCGCGGGCAGCACGGTCGCGTGGCCGGCCTCGACGCCGCCGACGTGCTGGTTGATGGACTCGACGCCGAGGCCGAGCGAGAGGGCGACACCACCTCGAACGAGCTCTCGCCCAAGCGCGCCCGAGGTGACGGCGTGAACGAGAAACACGAGCGCGTTCGCGGCGGCTCCGGCGAGGTGCCACGGCGTGCTCGCGAGCAGCGCGGCGGCGAACCACGCGCCCTGCATGCCCGCGACGTGCAGCCACTTGCGCGCGGCCGTCACCTGGGCGTTCCGTTCGACGACGCCTCTGCCAGCCTCACTCCTTCTTCTTCAGCTTCGCCTCGTTGTCCTTGATGAAGGCGCGAATGTCGTCGGCCATGTCGAGCAGCTTGGTCCACTGCTCCTGGTAGAGCGTCACCGGGAAGCGGCCCATGCCGTAGATGCTGACGGCGCCCTTCTCGGACACCTTCATCGAGACGCCCTTGGCGCCGCGGTTCTTGAGCGCCTCGTTCTCGGCCTTCAGCTTCTCGAGTTCTTTACGGAGTTCTTCTTCAGTGCTCATGGCCGAACCGTGCCACTTGTGTCGCGCCGACGCACGCGCTTCAGACCTCGACGTCGAGCACGGTGCAGGGCAGCTCGCAGTCGCTGGTGGAGCAGTTGATGACGCGCGTGGTGCCGAGCGGCCATTCGCCGCGGTCTTCGTGAATGTGGCCGAAGAGGTGCACCTTCGGTTTCACGCGGCCGAGGTGGCGGAGCAGGTCTTCACAGCCGACGCGGCGCCCGTCCCAGCAGCGGTCGCCGAGGTCTTTCGGAGGGCCGTGCGTCACCAGCACGTGCACGCCGGCGGGAATCAGTCTCCACTTCGCGTCGAGGTCGGGGCCGCGTTGCAGGTTGAAGGCCCAGTCGTAGAACCAGGGCTGCCACGGGCTGCCATAGATGCGCAGGCCGTCGACCGTCGTCTCTTCGTCTTCGAGGTACGTGAGGCCGTCGAAGAGCGCACGCGCCTCGGCGGGCTTCTCCTGCACGAAGAAGTCGTGGTTGCCGGCGATGATGACCTTGTGGCGGTGCGGCAGGGAGCGCAGCCAGCGAGTCACTTCTTCGAGCTGCGGGCGCGTGCCGCGAGGTGTGAGGTCGCCTGCGTGAATCAGCACGTCTCCGTGTGGAACTTCGAGGCGGTGATGTTTGCCGTGGGTGTCGGCCATTGCCACCAGTCGCAGCGTCGTCATGTCAGCTCCACTCGAGGCGCAGTGACAAGACTGACGCCGACGTCAGCTCGAGGCGCGAGAGCCGCACGTTCGACGCCTTCGACGCTTCGAGCCACGCCACGAAGCTGCCGGCGAGCTCGTAGTACGCGACCTCGGCCATCAGCGGCCAGTCACGCAGCTCGGCGTCGGCGGTCGGCGGCGCCTTCGTCGTCATCACCAGCGAGCCGAAGTCGAAGTACGTGCGCCAGAAGCGGCCCGACAGCGAGAACACCGTCGGCGCGGTGGCGAACTTCATCGCCGCGCGGAAGAAGGCGCCGATGTCTCGCGTCGCCATCGCGTGCCCGAACTCGATGGCCTTTCGCAGGTCGCCACCATGGTGCGTCTTGATGAGGTACTCGATGGCCGAGAAGTAGAGCTCGAGCGGCAGCCAGCCCACCGAGGTGAGCCCCGCCGTCTTCGAGTACTGCTTGAGCGGCGAAGGCAACGCGTCGGCCCAGCCCACGAGCGACTCCGGCCCGTACACCTGATGCGCGTGCTCGATGAGGTGCAGCAACCCGAAGCCCTTCATGCGCCCACCACACGGCCTCGACGGGTCGACCGACTGCAGCGGCACCCGATGCGGGTTCGAGAGCAACGGCACTCGTGTCATCAGGCCCGGAGTCATGGCGTGCATCCTCGAAAATCCAGCTGCGCCCGGCAACGTGCGTCTTCCGACTCGACGTGCCCACCCCGCGGCGTCATGAAGCGGGCCATGCGAGTTCTTCTGCTCTGCCTGGCGTTGGTTGGGTGCGAATCGGGAACGGCTGTCGTGCTCGACGTCACGGTGCCCGGTTCGGTGGGCAGCTCGTTCTCGGAGGGCGCGCGCGGCGTGCTGGTGACGACGACGTCGTTGGGAACGCTCGGTTCGGTCGTGTTGTGCGGGCAGGCGTTGCCGTCGCCGCTCGTGCTCTCGCAGGACCTCGGGTTCGGGTGCCTGGGCTCGCGTGACGGCAAGTCAGAGACCGTGAGTGCGTGGGTCGAGCCGATGCCCGCAGGCTGGAGCGGCGCTCCGTGCAGCACCTCGCGCCAGTTCTACGACTCGTTGGGCCTCTCGGGCGTCGACGGTGGCTCGCCGTTCGCCGGTACACCGCAGGCGACGTGGGCGCAGGCGACGCAGAGCGCGACGTGGAAGCGCGACCTCTCTCCGTGCGGAGGCAATCTCAAGGCCGCGTTGACGCTCGCCGTGCCGTGAATCGGCTCTCGAGAGCGCGGGGCTCACCGTGTTGCACGCTCACGGCCCGACGCGTGAAGCCGGCGTCGCGGGTGGGCCCAGGCGGCACGAGCGCGGCCCGTTCGTGACGAAGCGCAGCGTCGGGTACACCGTGTCGTCGGCCCAGCCATTCGTGTCGGTCGCGAGCGCCTGCGTGAGGAAGAGGCTGCCGAACGTTCCTTGCTGACGGAGCGCGCAGAAGACGCCGACGGTGCCGCGGCCACAGACGTCGAGCTGCCCATCTCCATCGAGGTCGGCGAACTGAATCGTCGCTGAAGTCGAAGGCGAAGCGCCCCAGCCGCTCGCGTCGTTGAAGAGCTGCGTCGCGGTCGGTGAGACGAAGCGCGTGCCATCGGACATCGCGCACAACAGGCCAGCAGCTGCGCGGCCACAGACGTCGGCTTTCCCGTCTCCGTCGAGGTCGGGGAACTGGAGCGTCGAGAACTGCGAGCGTTGCGCCCACCCCGCGGCGTCGGAGAAGTCGGTCGACCACTGCGACGAGGCGAGAAACCGCGTGCCGTCAGACAGCGCGCAGATGATGCCCAGCGTGCCGCGCCCACAGACGTCGGCCTTGCCGTCGCCGTTCACGTCGGGGAATTGAACCGTCTGGTAGAGCGCCGCGTTCCCGCCCCAGCCCAGGCCGTCGCTGAACTCGGTCGTCCACGAGGTGTAGACGCCAAAGTCAGAGCCGGTCGAGCTCGAGCACGAGATGCCGAAGATGCCACGCCCACACGCGTCTGCCTTGCCATCACCAGTCACGTCGACGAACTGAACGTTCGCGAAGTAGCGCGGGTCTCCCCATGAGGTGGCGTCGTTGAAGCTCGTCGAGCGCCAGACCCCTGCGTCGCCGACCGCGCACACCACGCCCGCGTCGCTGCGGCCGCAGACGTCTTTCCTGCCATCACCGTTCGGGTCGGCGAGCTGAATCGTCGAGTAGTACCGCTGAGCAGAACCCCAACCGACGGCATCGGAGAACTCGGGCGCCCACAGCTGCATCGCGCCGAACGTCGTGCCGGCGTTGAGCGCGCAGTTGACGCCGAGGGTGCCACGCCCGCACGCGTCGCCACGCCCATCGCCGTCGACATCTCCGAACGTCACCGTGCGGCCAGTGCTGACCGTGTTCCAGCCGGTGGCGTCGTTGAAGAGACTCGTCGCCCACGTGCCGCCGAAGGGACCAATGGTGCCCTGCGTCGCGACTGCACACGTGACGCCAGCGTGAGACCGCCCGCAGAGGAGCAGGCTGCAACCAGCATCGACTCCCGCGTCGGTTCCTCCATCGACGCCTGCATCGAGTCCCGCGTCGACAGGCGGTCCACCAGCGGAGCCGCCGGCGAATCCGCCTGCTGATCCACCCGCATCGCCACCTGCTGATCCACCCGCATCGCCACCTGCTGATCCGCCCGCAACGCCGCCTGCGGATCCACCCGCTGCGCCGCCTGCGGATCCACCCGCAACGCCACCTGCGGATCCACCCGCAACGCCACCTGCGGATCCACCCGCAACGCCGCCGCCAGTTCCGCCCGGCAGCGAGTCACCCACCAACGACACCAACACCTCGGGCGCGTTCACCGCATCGCTGGTGATGATCAACCGGCCCGACTTCGGGCCCGATGTTCCCGGTCGGAACGTCACCTCGACCTCGGTGGACGTCGAGGGCGACAGGGTGCTCATGCCAGACCGGCTCGTGCTGAATGATGAATCGCCCTGAACGCTCGCCGACTGGAGCGTGAGCGTGACCGTGCCGCGGCTGAACACCGTCACCTTCCGCGTCGCCGAGCCTCCGAGCGCCACGGTGCCGAAGTCGAGTGAGCCGGGCTGCACTTCAATCTCCGGGCGGACGCGCGTGGTGCCGCCGCCGCAGGTGCAGCTGGCCGTGAAGGCGACGAGCAGCAGGCTCCAGCCGAGTCGGAGCATCGGAAAGGTCGAGGGCACGATCGAGAGACGGGTCGAGGCGCGGGGCTTTTGCGTCTTCACCCGACTCAGCCTTCCTTCAGGCCGAGTGACTCGAGCTTGTAATAGAGCGTGCGGCGGCTGACGCCGAGGAGTCGGGCCGCGAGCGCGCGGTTGCCCTTCGCCTGGTCGAGCGCGTCCTGCACGGCCTGCCGCTCGGCATCTTTGCGCCGGTCATCGAGCAGGCCGCCCGAGGCTTCTGGAGCTGCCGTCACCGACGCCGCCGGAGCACCCGCGCGCTGCAATTCACGCTGCACGTCCTCCACCGTCAGCGCGTCGCTCGACGAGAGCACCACGAGCCGCTCGAGAAAGTTCTGCAGCTGGCGCACGTTGCCCGGCCACGGCTGGGCCGCGAGCACCCTGGCCGCGTCAGGCGCGAGCGAGACCTTCGGCCGCCCATGCGTCGCGCCGAGCGTCGAGACGAAGTGCAGCGCGAGCGCCTCGATGTCCTCCGAGCGCTCCCGCAGCGGCGGCAACACGATGGGGATGACGTTCAACCGGTAGAAGAGGTCTTCGCGAAAGCTACCTTCGCGCACCATCTGCTCGAGCGGCCGATGCGTCGCGGCCACGAAGCGCACGTCGGCCTTCAGCGTCTCGGTGCCGCCCACGCGCTCGAACTCGCGCTCCTGAATGAGCCGCAAGAGCTTCACCTGAATCGGCATCGACAGCTCGCCCACCTCGTCGAGGAACAGCGTGCCGCCCTTCGCGAGCTCGACGCGGCCGGGCTTGCGGTTCACCGCACCCGTGAACGCGCCCTTCTCGTAGCCGAACAACTCCGACTCGAAGAGCGTGTCGGGAATCGCGCCGCCGGTGAGGCGAACGAACGGCTCCTTCGCGCGGGTGGAGCGGGCGTGAATCGCGCGCGCCGCGAGCTCCTTGCCCGTGCCCGTCTCGCCGAGAATCAACACTGTCGCCGAGCTCTGGCCCGCCTTCGCGATGAGCGCCTTCACCTCGTCGAGCGCCTTCGAGCGGCCCACCATGCCGTCGGCCATCGCCTGCGCCGGCGGCGCGTCACGCGGCGCCTTCGACAACCCCAGCGCCTTGCGCGCGCAGAACAGCACCTCGTCTTTCGCGAACGGCTTCATCACGAAGTCGGCCGCGCCCGCCTTCATCGCGTCGACGGCCATGCTCACGGTGCCGTGCGCAGTGAGCAACACCACTGGCACTTCGGGCATCAGGCGCTTCAGCGTGGTGAGCAGCTGAAACCCATCCATCCCCGGCATGCGCACGTCTGACATCACGAGGTCGAAGGGCCGCTTCTCGAGCGTCGCCAGCGCCACCTGGGCGTTGGGCACGAAGGTCGCCTCGAACCCGTCCTGCTTCAGCAGCGCCGCGAGCACCGAGCCCACCGCCACGTCGTCGTCGACCACCAGCACGCTTGCCTGTGATTCGGCCATGCGCGCATCAGAGTGCAGCCAGCCCCGCGTGTCGACGCTGACGTCTGCGCTTCACAGCAGGTGCCGTTCGGGTGTCTGAAGGCGTTCGGGCCTGCAGGCGCGTTCGTCGCGGTGAACTGGCAGAAGTCGCTGCACGTGCTGGCAGAGAAACGAAGGCGAAGAAGGGCTGATCAGGCCAGGACCGAGACCTGTGCTCAGCGCGCGCTTGACCGCGCGCTTTCCGTCCGTCTCTAGTTGCGGGGCTGGTGGTGGGGCCAGCGACTCCCGGAGAAGTCCATGACGAACGAGCTCGTCTCGACGCTTTCGACGACCAATCCAGACGCGCAGGCGCTTCTGAAGGAATACCTCGAGCTTCCCAACAAGGTCCTCGCGATCATTCTGGGTGACGCACCGATCTCGAAGACGGCCGCTTCGAAGCTCCAGCGCCTTCTCGAGGTGAATCCGGCGCTCGCCGATGTGCGTGGCGTGAGGGTTCCCGAGCCAGCTGTGCTCACCGACGAGCAGAAGCGGGCCTGGGTGACGGTCGGGGCGCTCGAGGTGCTGCTGACGTTCGACCGAAAGGTCTCGGCGCGGCTCGATGGCGACGCAGCCGGCTCGGCGCCGAAGGTTCGCGCGGCGCTCCTCGCCGCACTCGCGGGGAAGCTCGCGTGACCGCGCTTCTTCTCGGGCTGCTGTCGGTCTGCCCGTCTGGAGACGGCGGCGGTATTGGCCTCTTCTCGCTGGTCGAGGTGACCGAGGACGGTGCCAGCACCGCCTGGCCTGAAGCTTCTGTCGTCAGCGTCGACATCAACAGCTCGGTTCAGGTGTGTCTGAACCAGTCGGCCCTTCGCTCTTTCGGGCATTCGGCTGCACCCGCATCGGATCTTGGTGAGCGGTTGAAGCTCGCGCGGAAGACCATCGACGCCCTGAGGGAAGGCGCGACCTCGATGACCGGCGCGCTCCAGCTGACGGCGCAGGCGAAGGGGCCGCTCACGCCTGACCAGCTCGCGAAGTACCGGGCTGCTGCCGAGAAGCTGCACGCTGCGACCAATGCCATCGACGCGTACGTGCGAACCACTCGAGGTCAGCAGGGAGAGGCGCTGCTCGAATCGCTCGACGACACGCCCGGTGGCATTCAGTCGTCAGGCGTCGTCTGGCTTGCGGCAGAAGTGCAGTTGCTCGAGAGACAGCTCCGAGAACGCGAGGCCGCCGGCTCGGCGAACCTCGAGCTGACCGCCTTCGTCGGCGACCCGCTCGTTCAGGTTCACCTCGCCGGCTATGACGACCTCGCCCCAGGCGCTCCCAAGCCGGTTCAGAAGACCCGCTTCGTCTTCGACGAGAACCTTCAGCGTGAGTTCGACGAAGCGTCGAAGCTCGCGGGGAGCATCAGGGAGTACAGCGATGCTCGAGCGGCCCTCGAACGGCTCGTCGCCACGCTCCTCGAGCGCCTCAAGGCAGCCGTCGCGCAGTTGTCGAGCGCGGCCAGTGCCCTCAGTGGCCATTCCGTTTCCGCCGTCGCGGCGGTGAAGACTACGGCAGACCAGCTCGTGGCCGAGGTGAAGGCGCTGGTGGCTCAGGTCAACACCATCATCGGCGTCGTCACCGCTCCGGGGCCGAGCGAGACTCCACCCGAGGTGCTGCGAAAGACGCTCGGTGAGCTGTCGAAGATGGTCGGGCAGGTGCAAACCGTGTTCGTGAAGGCGACCGCGTTCATCGAAGCAGCGGCTGCTGCCGGAGCCTCAGTGGTCGAAGACGCGCGAGTCATCAAAGACCGGCTCGAGGTGATTCAGGCGGTCGTGGGCTCTGCGAGGTCCGATGTGGTGCTTCCGCCCGTTCAGGCCATCGCCGTGCCGCTCGCCATCAGCAAGGACACCGAGCTGTCGCTGGTGACGACCAGCCGAAAGGACGGAGACCTCGTGGTGATTCGCGCCCGGGTCATCGGAGCCGATCAGCGCGTGCTTCCAGGCGGCGAGTTCCAACGCATGCTGCGAGTCGAGACCCGAGGGGTCGTCGCTGACGTGGGCGCGACGGTTCACATGGCTCGTCCACTGCCCAGCTCAGACCCCTTCGTCTTCGCGGCGGGCTCCTACGCCGTGCTGCGCTTCATGGGGTGGCGAAAGGCGGGCGATGCGGGCAGCCCAT
>JAEUJR010001049.1 GCA_016793585.1 Archangium sp. | reverse complement strand
AGCCCTTCTTCGGACAGCTTGCGCAGACACCGCGACAACGTCTCGGGCCTGATGCCGAGCAGCGCCGCCACGTGCGCCTTCGAGAACGCCGCCTTCCGCCCGGGCTTCACCAGCCGAGCCGCCGCCACGAGGAACTTGGCGACGCGCGCTCTCGCCTGACCCGCGCGCAGGTCGGCGTCACGCTGCGTGTTCGCGTGTTCGGCCAGCACCAGGCCGAGGAACGAGCTCGTCAGGCTCGAGGTCGCGTCGAGATCGGTCTCGCGCCGCACCTGCAGCGCGCTCGCCGAGCACACCGTCGTGTCTTCGAGCGCCGTCACCGTGAAGGGCGCCGGCCGTTCCTGCAACGACTCGAGACCCAGCACCGTGTTCGGCCCACGCACGCTCGAGAGCACTTCTTCTCCCGTCGCGTCGGTCGCCGTGAGGCCCACCACCCCGTCCTTCACGAAGTGCACGCTGCGGTTCACCTCGCCCTGGTGCAACAGGCCGGCGCCCGCCTTGAACGCGCGCGGCCGAAACAGGCAGGGGCCGTTCTTTCCCAGCGCACAGAGGTCGCACGACTCGATGGGGCTCGCGAACATGGGAGCGGCCTACCACGCGCGTCGTGAATCGCAGTTCAGCGGCCATTTGGTGGCGTGATCAGAATCACGCCGGTCGTCACTGCTGCGGGAACGCGGGCGGAGGCATCACGGCTGGAGGCGGGGGCGGTGGGTTGTTCGGCTGCGACCCGTCCGGCGGCGGAGGCACGTAGCGTCGTGGCTGCTCCTGCGGCGGCTCTTCGACGGGCTGCTCCTCGATGGGGCCGCGCTGTTTGCCGAACATGATGCCCAGCTTGAACTGCCCGAGGAACCCGCCGAGGCCGGTGCCGCCGGTCGTCGCTCCGCCGATGCTCGAGACCGACCCGATGAGGGGCACCGCGAAGCCAATCTCGGGCATCAGCGTGACGCGGTCGCCGAGCCCGAGCGCGACGCCAACGGTGGCGCCCGGCCCGAGCACGAGCACACCGCCGCCGCTGGTGCTCGAGCTGCCCGCGAACACGTAGTAGCCCTGCAGCCGGGGCCCCAGCACGAGCTCGTTCGCGCCGAACTTGATGCCGATGAGCACCGGCGCCGCGAAGTGCAGGGAGCCAATCGAGGCAGAGCCCAGCCCGAGCGCGATGCCTCCGAACGTCGGCGCGATCGAGACGGCCAGCTTCGGGTCGCCCGGCTTCGTCAGCAGGAACTTCGCCTGCGCCTCGAGGAACGACCAGCCCGCGCGGAGGCCGAGGTCGATGCTCTCGGTCACGCCGTAGCGCACCGAGCCATCGAGGTGAGGGTAGGGCACGAACGTTCCACCGGCTCCGACCGCCTGCACGCCCGGCTCGATGGACGCCTGCACGTTGCCTTTGCCCACCGTGTCTGCGCGCTGCACGTTGCCGACCGACGCACAGCCAGAGACCAGAGACAGCAGCACCGTCACGCCGGCGCGCAGCACCACCCCGAGAGTTCGCATGCGTGGCATCAGAGTGCAGCGGGCGCGACGTGTCGATCTTTCGTGGGCACGAGGTGGGTCCTCAGAAGGCGACGCCGAGCGCGACGTGCGGCCCGGCGAGGGGAGCCGTGGTGAGCAATGAGCCTGCACCAGTCGTGTCGATGAAGCGCGCGCGGTAGCCGGCGTGCAGCTCGAAGATGCCGCCCCGCAGAATGCCCTCGGCGCACAGGTCGAGCTGTTGAAACGCTCCGAACGGCGTGAGCACCGCCGCGGCCTCGGCCCCGAGGAACGACCAGCCCACCCGTACGTTCGCGCCCAGCGTCGGCGCCAGGGTCGTCGTCGACGTTCCACTCACGCCGCCGAGCAGCCGCAGGCGCGCCCACCTGTTCACCAGCACCGCGTAGCCGCCGAGCGCCGTCCACTGCTGGCCGCTGCTCAGGGAGAACGGCGTGGTTCCTGACTGATCGACGGTGACGAGCACGCCGATGCGCCAGACGTCGAGCTCGGCTCTCGCGCCGACGAGAAACGCGCTGCCGTCGAGTGCTGTCGGCAGCGTCGCCGTGCCGAGCGCGCTCACCTGCCAGAGCGGAAACTCTGGCTCTGGTTCTGGTGGAGGCGTCGTCTGCCGCGCGTGTGGTGACGGCGCGGGAGGCACGGGCGGCGCGGGTTGCGTACGTTCATCAACCCCCTGCGTGCGAGCTGGTATCACAGGCGTGCCCGAAACCGAGGCTGCACCGATCGAGACAGGTCCGGTCGTTGCGGCAGGCATCGCGCCAGGTCCGGTCGTCACGGAGGCTCCAGTCGTCACGGAGGGCCCAGTCGTCACTGCGGGTGCAGTCGTCACCGGCGGTGCACCCGTCGCGACTCCCGCGGAAGACACACTCGCGGACACGAGCGGCGGGGGCATCATTGGCGCCTCGACGACGTCGGGCGCTGGCACCATCGGCGGAGCACTCCACTCTTCAGCAGCGACGACCGACGACACCAGAAGCGCGAGCATCATGCTGGTTCGTCACGGGCCCACCGCCGCCAATTCATTTGGGCGTGGAGTGATCGATTCCTGCGACTCGCGGCAACGAAACGTTCAGGGCTCGACGCACTCGCCCTTCGCAGGCGTCCACCGTTCGGCGGTCGCCTCGGTCATGCCTGCCGACGCGCCGCCGGCGAACAACACCGAGCCGTCTTTCAGCAGCGTCGCGGTGTGCGCCTTGCGCGAGGTCTTCAGCTGTCCGGCCAGACACCACTTCTCCTGCTCGTGCGCCCAGCGCTGCACGCGGGCCGTGTCGACGGCCGACGGCGGCTCTCCTCCGGCGACCAGCACGTCTCCCGACGGCAGCACCGTGGCCGTGTGGCCTGCGATGGGCACCGAGAGGTGGCTCTTCGACTGCGCCCACCCGTCGCCGCCCGGCTCCCACCACTCGACGTAGTTGGTCGACATCGTCGTCGTCTGGCCGCCGAACACGATGACGCGATTGCCGGCGCTCACCACCGCCGTGCGCTGGCGCGGCTCGCTCATCTCGGGCACCTCGTGCCACACGCCGCTCGACGCATCGAAGCGCTCGACGCTCGCCACCGCAGTGCCCGGCTTCGGCATCGGCGTGCCCGCGTCGCCCGCCCCCTGATTCGAGCGCCCGCCAAGCACCACCACGCTGCCGTCCTTCAACAGCACCGCGTCGTGCAGCCAGCGCGCGCGCGAGAGCGGCCGCCTCGAAGAGAACGTGTTCGTCTGAGGGTCGAAGCGCTCGACGCTGGCGAGGTGCTGGTGCACGGGCCTCGCGCCGCCGACGACCAGCACGCTGCCGTCCTGCAGGCGCGTGGCCGTGTGCCCGTTGCGCGCGTCGGTCAACGCTCCGACGGTCGCCCACTCGTTCTTCTTCGGGTCGAAGACCTCGGCCGACGCGAGCGACTCGAAGCGTGACGAGCCATCGGCCGCCGGCGCCGTGCCGCCCACCACCAGCACCCGGCCATCGAGCAGCGCCGTCGCCGTGTGGCCCGCCCGCGCGACGTTCATGGGAGGCCCCGCGCGCCACACGTTCTTCACCGGGTCGAACAGCTCGGTGCTCGAGAGCGTGTCGGTCGCCGTCTGGCTGCGGCCTCCTGCCACCAACACGCGGCCATCGAGCAGGAGCGTCGCCGTGTGCTGTGTGCGCGGGATGGTCAAGGCGCCAGCGGGGGTCACCCGCCCCTGCCCGAGGACCAACGTGCACAGGAGCAGACCCAGCGACATGCCGAAGAGCGAGATAGCAGGGAAGGGCGGCGTGCGTCGCGCGTCAGCCGTTTGCGTTCGTTTCCGTGGCGTCGGCTGCGCCCGTGCTACCGTTCGGTCGTCCGTGCGCCTGTTCGCCCTCGTCTTCGTGCTCGCTTCGAGCGCGTTCGCTCAACCCATCGGGAGTCTCCACGACGAACAGTGGGTTCACACCCGCGTCTCACTGCTCGCAGGCGGTGCGCTCCGCGGTTTCCAGCAGATCACCGTCGATGCCGTCGAGACGAAGATCTCGCCTCGCGGCGTCGTCGCGCCTTCTGGCCAGCTGCTCGGCGTCGTCTTCTTCAGGCCCTGGCTCGGCGCCGGCCTCGAGGTGCGCAGCGACTTCTCGAAGGTGCAGCGGCAGGTGAACGGCCAGCTGACGGGCGACCCGATCGAACAGTTCGGCCTGAAGACGTACGCCACCGCGGCCTTCCGCTGGCAGCCGAGCCTGCTCTTCTCGGTCGAGGGCCACGCCGGCTTCGTGCTCGCCCGCAGCACCCTGCTCTCGACCTCGACGGGCACCGCGGTCTCGACCGGCCTCTTCGGAGTCGTGGGCGGCGCGAACCTGTTGCTCGAGCCGCTCGCGCAGCTGACGATTCTGGCTGGCGGGCGCATCGACTACACGTTCGCCTCGGCGCAGACGCTGGGCTTCAGCCTCACGGCGCAGCTTCGGTGGGGCTTCGTCGAGCTCGGCCCTTTCACGCTGGGCCTCGCGGTGACGGGCGACTACTCGGTGCTGGGGTATGGCCGCTCCGCGGTCGTCACCAGCGCCACCGAGTCGGTGCTGCGTTTTGGAATCGGCCCGTCGCTCGTCGGTCGTCGCGAGGCGCCGCCGGGAGCAGAGAAGCCGCTGGCTGAAGCGCCCTCGGTGGTGGGCAAGGTGACGCGGGTCGATGGGGGCTCCATCGCCGGGGCGAAGGTGACCGTCGGCGCCGTCACCGTCACCAGCGACGCCTCGGGCGCGTTCGAGGTCGTCGGGCTGCGCGCCGGGCCGGCCTCGGTGAAGGCCACCGCCAACGGCTTCAAGGCCGCGTCGCGAGACATCGTCGTCACCCCGGGCACGCCCGTCATCGTCACGCTCGTGCTGCCGGTGCCGACGGGGCCCGGCCGCATCACCGGCGTCGTGAAGTCGAAGGCCGACAAGCCGCTGGCCGGCGCGAAGGTCGTCATGGGCGCGGTGAACGTGCTCACCTCGGCGACCGGCACGTACGCGCTCGAGCCGGCGGGCCCCGGCCCCGTGAAGGTGGTGGTGTCGCTCGACGGCTACGCGATCGCCGACGAATCGGTGCAGGTGGTGCCCGAGTCGACGGCCACGCTCGACGTCACCCTCGAGCCGCTCGCGCAGCGCACGAAGGCCAAGATTCGCGGCGTCATCAGCAGCGCGGCGGGGCCCGTCGCCAAGGCCACCGTGCGCATCGTCGAGCTCAAGCTCAAGCAGGCGGTGAAGGCCGACGGGCGCTTCGAAGCCGACGTCGCCGGCGGCAAGTACACGCTCGTCATCGAGGCGCCGAAGCACGTCACCCAGACGCGCCTCGTCGAGGTCGCCGACGGAGACCAGGCCATCTTCCAGATCGAGCTCGAGAAGGCGCGATGAGCCGGGCTCGTGCTGCGTGGCTGGGCGCGCTCGTCGCCCTCGCTGGGTGCCCGGAGTCGAGCGACCCGCCCCTCGACCCGGCCCCCGTCGTCAAGCCGCTGCAGCCGGTGGCGCTGCCGTCGGTGGCGACGCTGGTGGCGCTCGAAGGCCTGGTCGACCTCGAGCGCGACGGCGGTGTGTCGAAGGCGGTGAAGGGGCCGCTCTTCGAAGACGACATCGTGGCCACGGGCGCGAAGAGCCGCGCGGTGCTGCGTGACCTCGGCGGTCGCGAGCTCGAGCTGGGCGAAGACACGCGCTTCAAGGTGGGCGCGAAGCTGAGCAGCGTCGAGGTGCTGGCCGGCGACATCTCGTTTCTCACCGACGACGACGGTGGCACCGGCTGGAGCGGCTTGTCGGTGCGAACGCCCTTCGGCGTCGCCCGCTTGAGTGACGGCGCCACCGGCCGCCTGCGCTTCGTCGACGGCGGCGTCTCGGGCGACGTCACCTTCGGCACCATCGAGTTCGAGGTGCCCGACGCGGGCGTGCGCACGGCGAAGGCCGGTGAGTCGTTCGGCGTCAGCTTCGGTTCACTCGAGTTCGAGCAGCCGCCCGTCGCGCCGGCCCCGCCGCAGGTCGACCCCGTCTCGCTCGTCGTGGAGTTCGGCAAACCGCAGCTCAAGCGCCCCGGTGACAAACGCTTCAGCGCGGCGAAGGCGAAGCAGGCGCTCGAGCCGGGCACGGCGTTTCAGGTGCCTGCCGGTGCCGCGGCGCGGGTCGAAGCGCCCGGCGTGAAGGCCATCATCGGCGCCGGCGCGAGCGGCGTGGCCGAGGGCACCCGCACCGAGAATGGGCAGTCGGTGCTCGCCTTGTCGAAGGTCGTCGGCCCGATGACGCTGCACTTCTCGAAGGCCGGCGCGGCCAGCCTCGGCGACGTCGAGGTGACGAGCGCGGGGCCGGCCTCGGTCGCCGTCACGCAGGTCGGCAAGAAGAAGCGGGTCGACGTACGCGCCGGTGACGTGACGGTGCTGGTGAACGGCAAGCCGACGACGGTGAAGGCCGGCGACTCGGTGCTCGTCGATGCAGGCGCTGCGGTGCCGGCGCCGTCGCCGAAGCCGGGCCTGGTGGTGAGCCCGTTGCCGCGCATTCGGGTCTACGCCGACGGCGTGAAAGACCTCGCCATCGCGCTGCCCGACGACACCAACCGCGTTCAGGTGGCGAAGGACCCCGGCTTCGAAGCGACGGTGGTGCAGGGCGCCGTGGGCAAGCAGGTGGTGGTGCCGCTGGTGTCGCGCGCGCCGCTCTACTTTCGCGTGCTCGACGAGAAGGGCGAAGCCACCAGGTCGGGGCGTGTCGACTTCCTCACCGACACGGCCTCGGCCCGCGACACCGCGACCCGCACCGACACCGTCGCCGAGACCGGCCAGAAGGCGACCGTCTTCTACCAATCGAAGGTGCCTGCGCTGACGTTCGTGTTCCGCGAGGCGCCCGAGGCGAAGGCCTACCGCTTCCAGCTGTACCGGGACACGACCGTCGTCGTCGACCGGAAGGTGGCCGAGACGCGGCTGGTGCTCGAGCCCGGCGTGCTCGAAGAAGGTGAGTTTCAGTGGTCGGCCCTGCCGCTCGACGCCAACGGCGCGGGGCTGGGCAGCAAGCCGATGAACAAGCTCTCGGTCGTCTACGACAACGCCCGCACCTCGCTGCTGATCGAACGCCCGCTGAACCAGGAGCGGGCGACGCCCGAGACGAAGGCCACCGGCGCCGCGCCGAAGAACGCGCAGCTCTTCATCAACGGGCGCGCCGTGAAGCTCGACGAAGGAGGCCGCTTCTCGGTGAAGGTGGGCGCGGTCGACACGGTGCTCTTCCGCATGGTGCTGGGCGAGAGCGACTCGTACTGGTTGCGACGGCTCAAGCGCTGAGCGATTTCGTTCGAAGTCGCTGCTGCTCCGCTAGACTCGTCCGCGCGCGATGTCAGACGGCCGCATCACCCTCGACGTGAGACTCAAAGAAGGCCCGCTCCCGCCTGACGAGGCGGTGCGCATCGTGTGGGCCCTGTGCGACCGCTTCGAGAAGCAGGGCAAGGCCGAGACGCTGGGTGACGTGTCGCCGCAGCGCGTGACGATGTACGGCCGGCAGGTCGAGGCGGTGGTGCCCGACCCGCTGCCGATTCTCGGCTACTCCGCGCCGGAGCGCGCCTCGTCGGGGCCGACGCCGCGCTCCGACGTCTACGCGATGGGGGCGTTGCTGGTGCACCTCATCACGGGCAAGCCCTATGACGGCTCGGCCCTGCCTTCGAACGCGCTGCACCTGCAGCCCGTGCTCGAGAAGTGCCTGCAGCAGAGCCCGGCCGCGCGCTTCGCGAACCTCTCGGAGCTGAAGCGTGCGCTCGTGCGCATGGACAAGACGTTGATGTCGGGCCCCAAGCTGGTGGCCGACAAGGCGTTCTCGCGCACCTCGCTGGGCCCGTGGAACCTCGAGGGCATTCTCGGCCAGGGCTCGATGGGCACCGTGTACCGCGCCAGGCACCAGGCGCTCGGCCGGCTCGCGGCGGTGAAGGTGCTGCGCGCCGAGCAGTACCAGAACCCCGAGCTCGTTCACCGCTTCTTCCAGGAAGCGCGCACGGTGAATCAGATCAACCACGAGCACATCGTGGAGATCAGCGACTTCGTGCAGGAGCCCGGCCCGAAGGGGCCCGAGGTCGTCTACTGCGTCATGGAGTTCCTGCAGGGGCGCACGCTGGGCGACGAGCTCGACGCGGGGCCCATGCGGCTCGAGCGGGGCGTGCGCATCGTGGAGCAGCTGGCCGACGCGCTCGCGGCGGCCCATCGCGT
>JAEUJR010001039.1 GCA_016793585.1 Archangium sp. | reverse complement strand
GGCCTCACCACCTGCGGCGCGCCGATCTTCTTGCCGTTCACGAACGTGCCGTTCGTCGACTTGAGATCGACCACGATGTACTTGCCGTCCTTGAGGACGATGCGCGAGTGGTACTTCGACACGTTGCCCTTGTTCAGGACGATGTCGTTGCCTGCGAGCCGGCCGATCGTGACCTCTTCCTTCTCGAAGGTCAGCTGCTCGGACTCGCCGCCCTTCTCGGTCAGCGTGATGAGAAACATGCGGCCGCAGCGTAGCAGAGAAGCCTCGGTGACAAGGCTTCGAAACCGCTCGGAAATTGCGCGAGCCGCGGCCAGATGACCGACGCGCTCCAGACACACTCCAGCCCACACGAGCAGAGCGCTCGCGGTGGGCCGTGAGGAATCAGGCTTTGGGGTGAATCAGTCGAAGATGCCGAAGGTGACTTCGCCGCGCGCCTGCTTGTAGCGGCTCTTCACGTCTTCGATGATCGTGCGAATCTTCTCGGAGTCGGGGTTCACGATTCGCGGCGTGACGAAGATGACGAGCTCGCGCTTGTTCGAGTCGAACGCGCGGTTCTTGAAGAGCTCACCGATGATCGGAATGTGACCGAGCCCGGGGATCTTCGAGACCGACTTCTGCTCGTCATGCGCAAAGACGCCCGACAGCACGATCGTCTCGCCGTGCCGCACCGTCACGTTCGTCTTCACCTTGCGCGTGCGGAAGCCGGGAATCGACGCACCACCACCGAGCGAGACGGCGACCGACTGGTCGACCTCTGACACCTCGGCCTCGATGTTCGTCTGAATGTTGCCCGTGCGATCGGCGGTCGGCTTGAGACGCAGAATCACGCCGTACGGCTTGAACTCCACGGCGAACTGGTTGTTCGTGATGAGCGGAATCGGAACTTCGCCGCCCGCGAGGAACTCGGCCTGCTCACCCGACGCGCACACGAGCTTGGGCTGCGCGAGCAGTCGGCCGTAGCCGTCGTTGTTCTGGAACCCGATGTTGAACTGCGCCTGGCCGAGGCCGAACGAGCGCAAGAAGCCTTCGCCGAAGTTCCCGGGGAAAAGGTCGCGCGTGATGCTGACGGTGGCGTTGGCCGTGCCCGAGATGTCGAGTGGGTACCTGATGCCGTAGCGGTCTTTCGACTCACGCCGAATCTCGACGAACTGCACCTCGCTCAAGATCATGCGCTTGATGCCGACGGTGAGCAGGTTTTCGACCTTCTCGCCGATGGCCTTGGTGATCAGCTCGGCCTTCTGCAGATCCTGCTGAGACTCGACCGAGCCCTCGAGGAAGATCGTCGAGCCGACGACGTTGGCCTGCACGTTCTTGAGGCCCGCCTTCTGGAAGGCGGCGTTGAGGTTCTGCGCGACGAGCTTCTTCGCGTTGGGCGCGATCTTCACGAAGCTCTTCACGTTCGGGTACAGGCCCACGACCTGGTCGATGCGATCGGCGTCGGCCTGCGTGTACGCCTGCCCGTCGAGGTAGATGCGGTCGCCGACCATTCGAACGTTCACGCCTTCGATCTCACCGAGCAGCTTCTTGATCTCGGTGATGACCTCGTTCGGGTCCTGCTTGCGAACGCTGAGCAGGTAGCTGATGCGCTGGCCCGAGCTCTTCCAGATGAGCAGCGTCGTCTTGCCTTCGGACGAGCCGATGATGAGCAGCTGGTTGTTGCCGATGGTCTTCACGTCGGCGACCGAGGCGTCACCGACGGCGACGCGGTTGATGCCGGGCACCGTGATCACCTTCTGCGTGCCGACGCCGAGGCTGATGTTGCCGCCTTCTTGCGCGAGCGCCGACGTCGACAGCGTCAGCACGGCAAGCGCGGCGAAGGTTCGAGTCCACCCGGTGCGCATCATCCCCTCCGAGAAATCACTGAGATTCAGGTTCGACCATTTCATCAGCAGGCACCCCGCCATCAGCCACGACCTCGACCTCCGGCGCCACCTCGACGTCCGGTACGGCTGGTCCCGCCCACACCATCGCCCAGAGCGCTCCGAGCGCGATGGGCACACCGTAGGGAATCGACCGTGCGCTGTCGACGGCCGCGCGCGGTACTGCGTTCGATTCCGAAGGCCGAACGCTAGCAGACCCACCCCGCCTGATGACCACGAAGAAGATCGCCGCCACAGCGCCGACCACCGAGATCAGCAGCACCGCGGCGAGCGCCCGCGGAACACCGAAGCCGGCGCCGACCGCCGCGAGCAGCTTCACGTCGTTCCACCCGACGCGCGGCCCACTCAGCGCGAGCACCGCGAAGGGAACGGCACAGGCGAGCGCGCCGAGCAGCCCCGAGAGCAGCCCCGTCTCGATGGTGCCCAGCCCGCCGAGGGCGAGCCGAACCACGAGCGCCACCCCGAGCGTTCCCCACGCGAGCGGCGCGGGAATCGAGCCCTTCTTGACGTCGAACACGGCTGCGGCCACGGCGCAGAGACCGATCAGCGGCCACAGCACGAACTCTGGAGCAGGCACGTCAGCGGTAGACGAACTTCACCTTGTCGCTGCAGATGAAGTACTCGTCGCCGTCTTCGATCTTGCGGCGCTTGATGCGCTGCTTGTTGAACCAGGTGCCGTTCGAGCTGCCGAGATCTTCGACGAAGTAGTCGTTGCCTTCGCGGGTGATGACGGCGTGCTCGCGAGAGACCTTGCCCGAGTTGATGACGAAGTCGCAGTGCTTGCCGCGGCCGATCACGAAACGATCTTTGGCGATGCGATCGAGCTCACCACCTTCGACCATCATGTAGAGCGCAGGCGCGCCCGAGGCGTCACCACCTGGATCATCGATGTCGATGCCGTCGCCTTCGGGCTCGGAGGGCGGAGGCGGCGCGGCGTTGCCACCACGCTTGTTCTGAATGAGGCGCTCGAGCTCGGCGGCCGTCTCGAGCACGCGCTCCTGCACTTCGCGACGAACCGGGTCGTCGTCCATCGAAGGCGCAGGCTCGGGCGCGGCGCGCGGCGGCGGCTTGGGCGCGGGCTGCAGCATCGGCGGCGCACCTGCGCGCTGCGAAGGCGGCCGCGGCGGGGGCGTGCCGTTCGAGACGGGAACGGGGCGTGGGCCCGGAGCTGCTGCTCCATTCGCTGCGCCCGCTGGGTCGAGGAACCCATTGAGTCGCGCGAACATGAACATCGCCTGATTGATCAGCGCGTCGCGATCGGAGCCCATCTGCGAGGCCATGTCTTCGTACGCCTGCCAGATATGGTCGGCGATCGAGACTTTTCGCGGTGGGCGGCTGCTCGGATCCATCATGTCTGTCGGCTCTCGGGGCACCGCCTGAAGGCGGCGAACGACTGCGACGATAGCTCCAATTCGCCGCTCGTCCAAACTACCGATAGCAGATGACCCCCTCATTCGGCCCGATGGGACCGGCTCCGACGCGCAGCGGGTCGAACTCGGCCACCACGTTGGTCGAGGGGAAAGCCACCAGAACCCGACCACGAAGGGGCTCGAACACCACGCCTCCGGGCAGTTGGAGCGCACCAACCACGTTGAGGGGACAGTTGGTGACGGTGCTGGTCGCGAAGAGGTTCGGGTCGATCACCGAGGTGAGCGGGGTTGCACCAGAGAGCACATCGAACGCCCACGTGGCCCCGGCTGCGGGTGGTTGCGTGTCGGCCGCTGTCCCGAAGGGGATCACCAGGCCCGCCCCCTGAAAGGTGGTCCCCGAGGCGGCGCGCCCGAGCAGCCCGTCGAGCGACCCGCGGATCACGTAGGGCCGCGAGCCGCCCGCGCGAACCTGAACACCGGTGGCACCGCACCCGATCGAAGGCGCGAATTGAACCACGTCTCCAACCAGGCCGATGACGGTCGCCGAAGGGCACCCTGCTCCACCCGTGAACGTCAAGGCATCGCCCGTGGCGAGGTGACGCGAGAGGCTGCCGGCGACGAACGAGTTGCTGACGTCGCCCGAGAGCGCGATCGAACCGACGTCGCCCTGCCAGGTCACCGTGATCGTCTGGGAGCGCAGCGCGCCGTCACGAACGCTGGCCGCGAGCTGGCGACCACTCGAGACCTTCGGCCCCTCGAGCCAGCCTGCCGGGTCGACCGACCAGGTCCCTTCGCCGAGCGAAGACGCGGTCGGGTCGAGGTCGATGGGCAACATGGTGAGGGGATCGAAGAAGGTGAGCTCGCCGTTGCTGCGCGAGATGAGCCCGACGACAGGGGCCGCGTCGATGCCGCCATCGACACTCAGGTTCCGCACTTGCGCGCCCGCGACGATCGAGACGCTGCGAATGAGGCCCGCGTTGCCGCGAATGGGTTGCTGATCGACGGCCGGAAAGCGGGTCGAGGCGGCGTTGCGGGTGTCGACAGCGGCAAGGCCACCACAGGTCGAGCTGCCGCACGCCTCTTCATCGAGCACGCCATACAGGTACGCGCCTGGCGAAGATTCCGGGCGCCCGTCGACGACGCTGTCGGTCATCGAGAGGCCACGAATGGGGCCGGGGAAGTCGAGCGCCACCGAGCCGAGCGTCGAGGGATCGACGAGTGACGCAGACCCATCGGTGCCGGCAAGACGGCGGGTGGCGATCGCGAGGCAGGCCTTCGACGGGTCGTCACAGAAGGGGCGCCCACCCGCGGTGCGGTTCTTCAAGCCGGGCACCGCGAGCAGGGCCGAGATCGCCTCCCCCTGGATCTGCAGGCGCACCGTCAGGCTCGAGACGAGCTGCGAGGTCGACCGTTGGCGCAGGGCGTGCGCCGAAGCCGGGAGCGTGAGCTCGAGCACCGTCGCCCGAGAACCATCGAAGGTCGCGATCCACACGCGGCTGGTCGAGCCGTCGGGCATCAGGTTCGTCACCGCCGTCACGGGAGCGCCGACGGGAATTCGGCGCACCTCACGCAGCTCGGAGGGCTCGACGCCGACGACCGAGAGCTCGGCTCCCCCCTGGCGGATCACGTAGAGCAACGAGCCCTTCTTGCGAATGCCGCCCTCGTACCGGGTGTCGAGCGACAAGCCGGTGGGCCGATCGATGACGGGAATCGACAACGTCTCGAGGGGGTTCGGCGCGCGCAGCGGCTCACGGGTCGCAGCCGGTCCCGTCGCCGATGCAGGCTTCAAGTCCAGCACCCGCAGCTCGTTGGTGTTGGTCGAGGTGACGAAGAGGTATCGGTTGAAGTCGTCGTCGGACTGCCGAACGCCGCCGTCGAGCAGGTCGACGAGCACGAGGGCGTTGGCTCCGACGAAGGCGTTGGCCGCGCTCGTGGTGTTCTGCGGGCAGCCCAGGAGCAGAAGGGCCGTTGCGACGACGAGCCGGCGAATCATGGAGCCACTCCGCCATCGGTCGCGCACGAGATGTCGGTGGAGCGAACGAGGCACAGCTGTTGACGCCCAAGGTGGGCCACGACGCGCGCCGACTGCGGCGTCGCGAGATCAGGAAGGTCGATCACGGCCACGCGCCCGTCCTGGAAGTTGGTCGCGAAGAGCCGGGCGCCCACGCCACGCCGATCGACCGCGAGGCCGAAGGGTTGAATGCCGACGCCGGGAACCTGGGTGAGCACGTCGTTCTGGTCGTCGTAGAGGGCGATGACGCCGGCTGCGGTGCAGGTGATGGCGAGCAGGTCGGCCATGCCCGGCCGCGACAGCAC
This sequence comes from Archangium sp., assembly GCA_016793585.1. The sequence continues at coordinate 1,210 of JAEUJR010001039.1, read as the reverse complement.
CACGATCTCGTTCGGCTCGGCGGGCAGGGGAATACCGCGCACCACGCTGAGCACCGGCGCGTCACTGAGCGGGTTGTCGATGCTGGCGACGAGCAGGGCGTCGGGCGAGCGGCCGAGCAGGTAGACGCGCTTCTCGTCGGCGCTCAGCGCGATGCCGCGAGACTCGGCGACGCGAAAGACCGACTCCACGCCGCTCGAGACGACCGTGGGCGTGTCGTCCCACGAGGTGCGATCGACCAGACGAATGAGGTTGCCGAGCGGGCTGATGAACCGGCCGCTCACGTAGTTCCACCGAGCGCCGACCGCGATGGCGTGCGTTGCGCCCGTGCTCAGGTTCACGAAGTTGCGCTCCGACACGGTCATCGACTCGGAGCCGAGCTTCACCAGGTAGCCGCGCGGGTCCTTCGCCGAGCCCAGCGGCGTGTCGGCCTGCGAGATGTGCGTGACCATCACGTCCGAGACGGGCTCTTGCGGGCGGCCGTCGAACGTGGCGAGGCACCGCGACTGGCTGCACTCGTAGGTTCCACCGTCGCGGGCGGCGCCGCAGTCGTCGCTCGTCGAGCAGGTTCGCGCACGTAGCGCGACCCCGAAGGCACCGGGCGCGCGGGGAATGCCCGTCTCGGTCTGCTCGAAGCCGTTGAGCGAGGCCGCGTTGAGGCTGCAGTCGCGCTCGTTCGAGTTGAGGCACGAGAGCGTGAGCGCGCCGTTCGCGGCCATCGAGAGATCGACCGCGTGAACGCGCTGCTTCTCGGAGCGGGTGGCGACGAAGAGCCGAACACGATCAGCCGAGAGGGGCAGGGCGGCCATCTGGCCAGCGAAGGCAGCGATACGAACGGCGTCTGCGGCACCACCGTCGGCCTCGAGCGGCGCGGTGCGAATGACGGGAATCTGCGTGACGGGAGACGTCGGCGTGGCGCCGAACGCCGGCAGCGGCAACGCGTCGAGGTTCACGGCGATGAGTGAGCCGGCCGCGAACCGCTTGTCGAAGTTCGTCGAGGCGACGACGAGCACGCCGTTGCCGCCATCGGGCCCGTCGACGTGGGTGATGGCCGTCGGGAAGTAGAATCGATCGAGCGGCGTCGGGAGCGACACGTCGACGGCGGGGCACGCGCTGGCCCCCACCGCCACGACTGCGAACAGCCATCGGAACTTCGGGAAGGTCACGTCAGGACTCCGACTGGATTCTGGAGAAGTCGGCGACGGTGCCGAA
>JAEUJR010001009.1 GCA_016793585.1 Archangium sp. | reverse complement strand
CGACCACATCTTCTTCACCGGCAGCCCCACCATCGGGAAGGTGGTGATGACGGCGGCGGCGAAGCACCTCGCGAGCGTGACGCTCGAGCTCGGCGGCAAGAGCCCCACCATCATCGACGAGACGGCCGACCTCGACCTCGCGGCGCAGAACATCATGTGGGGCAAGTTCGCCAACGCCGGCCAGACCTGCATCGCCCCCGACCACGTCTTCGTGCACCGCTCGGTGAAAGACGCGTTCGTCTCGAAGGCCAGGGCGATGCTCGAGAAGGGCTACGGGAAAGATGGAGGTCCACCGAGCGAGCACTTCGCGCACGTGGTGAACGCGCGGCACACGGCGCGGCTCAAGGCGCTGCTCGATGACGCGAAAGAGAAGGGTGCGCGCACGCTGGTGGGCGGGCACATCGACGAGAAGGACCACTACATCGCGCCGACGCTGCTCGAGGGCATCTCGCCCGACGCCAAAATCATGCAGGAGGAGATTTTCGGGCCGCTGCTCCCCATCTTCGAGTTCACCTCACTCGACGAGGTCATCTCGAGAATCAACGCCGAGCCCAAGCCGCTCGCGCTCTACATGTACAGCCGCAACGACGACGCCGTGGAGCGCGTGCTCTCGCAGACCTCGTCGGGCGGGGCGTGCGTGAACCACGCGCTGGTGCAGTTCCTTCACGGCAACCTGCCCTTCGGCGGCGTGAACAACTCGGGCCTCGGCAACGCCCACGGCTACTACGGGTTCAAGGCGTTCAGTCACGAGCGCGCGGTGGTGAAGACGCAGCTCAAGCTCGCGCCCATGTTGTTCGCGCCCGGCCCGTTCCCCGAGAAGCTGCGCAAGCTCATCAACTCGTTCATGACGTGGCTCTGATTCAGCGCTGAACGCAGAGCAGATGCCCCTGCTGACTGCACGCGGGGCCGAGCTCGACGCGCCACGTGATGTTCTCGACCCTTCGCGCGGAGCCCGTCGACGTCGTCTGGTTGCTCTGCCAGTCGTTGCACCCATACATCCAGTGGAAGCCTTCGACGAAGGCGCCGCGCGCGTCGACGTTCGCCGCGTTGACGGGAATGGAGTCGGCCAGCGTCGGTGACAACGTGCTCGGCTGCACCCACAGCGGCAGGCCGTCGACGCGGTAGAACGGTGGGCCGTTCGGGTCGAACACCCACGGGCCACCCGTGACGGCGGCTCTTCGGTACGCCGAGAACAGGGGCGCGCTCGGCAGGCCGGCGTCGGCTGCTTCGCCCGAGCACAGGGCGTCGGCCTGCGCATCTGAGGTGAGGCCGTCGACCGTACCCCGGCTGGTGAACACGAGCCGCACGCGCGAGGGTTGCTGCACGGTTGGCGCGATGCCCGTGGGGTCGTCTTGAATGCAGAAGTAGGCGCGGTCGACGTTGCAGAAGTCCCTGATGCCGCCGAACCAGGCCGGGCCGCTCACGTCGAGCCACGCACCCGTGGCGTAGGCCGTGCTTCCGCTCCAGTCGCCGCAGGTCTCGCCCACGCCGCCGTCGATGAGCATGCCCGTGAGCACCTGCGCCGTGCCCCGGCGAAACCCCGAGGCTTCGTGAATGATGGGGCTGAGCAGGCGACCCTCGCGAAGCTGCCGCACCGAGAGCGCGATGGGGTCTCCTCTGACGCTCTGCCAGCCCGCGTCCGAGACGAGACGGTCGAACGCGACCTGCGTCGACGTGTTGAGCAGGGCCTTCCAGCTCTGCGTGGGCAGCCCGCCAGCGTCGGCCGTCTGCGTGCAGCGCGCGTCGAGAGCGGCGAGGCCCGTGCCTGCCAGAATGCTGGTCGGCCCGACGAAGGCCAGGTTCACCCGCCCCGCCTTCCACGCCACGTTCACGATGCGCGCGGCGTTCATCGAGACCTGACACGTCACGCCACCGTCACACGCGCCAGTGAGCGCCTGCAGCGTGCGGCCCTGCGTGCCGGCGGCGAAGATGATGACGTCGGAGTACCACGGGAAGTTCGCCGTGCAGGTGCCGGGGCAGTCGAGCCCGAAAGGCACACTCGTCACCCGCCCGGCGTCAGGCGCCACGCCAGTCACCGTGAGCGGGAACACCTGCGGCCCGAAGGTGGCGCCGATGGTGATGCCGCCGTCGGTCGTCGGGGTGAAGCTGCACAGCTGCGGGGTCGTGCCGTTGACGAAGCAGCCACCGTCCCAGCGAACGAAGACGCCGTTGTTCGCGGGCTGGGCCGTGAAGAAGTCGCTCACCCCGCGCCGCGCGCCATACACGCAGCCGCTCGCGCACGCCGTGCCGCCGTCACGAAAGAGCACGACGCCCGAGTCGGGCATCGCCACCACCACGCGCACGGGCACGAAGTCGTACGCGGTGCCGGCCACCGGCGCGAAGCGGGAGCCACCATCGGCCAGTGATGCGAACAGCTGCGCGTTGAAGACGCCGGGCCGCGAAGCGAGGAAGGTCACCGAGCCCTGACATTGGGCCAGCGCCGCGAGGCCAGAGGCGACGCAGGTGCCGGCGTCGAGAGCGAAGAGGCCGGCGTCGTCGACCAGCCCCAGCGTCATCGGCCCGGTGGCCTCGACGTTCGACGAGTTGCGCAGCGTGAAGGCCTGCTGCACCGGGGGCTGGCCATAGTCGGTCGCGAGCGCGAACGACGACGGCGTGAAGGTGAAGGCCGCAGGGGGAATGCCGCGGCCAGAGAGGTCGACGGTCGCGCGTTCGGCGGGGCGTGCGCCACCATCGTTCGCGCCCGAGACGACCAGCGTGCCACTGTCGACGCTCGCCGTCGGCGCGAAGGCCACCGCCGCCTCGCACGAGCCCCTCGAAGGAATGGGCGTGGCGCAGGTGCCTGCATCGAAGGCCGCGTGGCTGCCACTGAATCGGAGCGGCGCCGTCGCCGAAAGGAACGAGTGGTTCGTCAGGGTGATGGGCTGCAGCGGCGGAACGTCGCCGATGTTCACCGTGCCGAAGTCGAGGCGCGACGGGCTCACCGTCAGGGGCACGACGCCCTGGCCGCTCAGCGCAATCTCGTCGAGCGTGCCGTTGGCCGTGGTGACGCGGAAGACGCCCGTCGTCGTCGTCAGGTCGGTGGGCAGGTAGTTGATGGCCGCGGTGCACGAGGCATCGGGAGCGAGCTGTGCGCCCGAGCAGTCGGTGGACCGAATGGTGAAGTGGGCTTCGGTCGGTGGATTCACCGTGACCTGCGTGAGCGTCGTGGAGCCGACGTTCCAGATGGAGAAGGTGGTGACCAGCGTCTCGGAGGGAACGCTCTCGACGACGATGCCCGCCGGGTCGACCCGCAGCTGACTCGTCGAGCTGCCTCCGGCCGCACCACCAGCCGTCGAGCCACCGCCGACGGCGCCGCCGCCCGTGACGTTTCCTCCGCCGCTGCCTCCGCCGACCTGGCCGCCCGCGCTGCCCGAGACGCCGCCAGGGCAGGCGCCGCGCGCGACGCAGTCGGCGTAGGCCTCGTCGAAGTTGTGACACCCCACCACGCTGACGACGGCGCCGGCGATGAGGAGCGCTCTCATGGCAGCGTCCCTCCGAGCACCAGCGCGCCTCCTTCGGGCAGCGGCACGAACGTCACCACGCCGAGGTCCGAGCTCACGGTCACGCGGTGAATGGTGAAGAGCGTGATGGAGGCCGCGAGGCCAATGCCGCCCGCGACGAGACACGCGACCCCGGCCGGCTCGAGCACCTTGCCGCGGGTGAGCGTGTTCGACGCCTGCTCGCGCGTCAACGGCGCGTCGGCCGACGCCTTCGCCAGTGTCTGGTAGTCGCCCTGCGCGACGAGGAAGAGGCCAGCCCCGACCCCTGCGACCGCGATGCCTGCCGCGCCCGGCACCCACCAGTGACGCACGAGCGCCGGCTGCCGCGCCATCAACAGCCCTTCGGGCACCGGCCGCTGCAGCGCGTGACACGTCTGCAGCAGCACCTCGTGACCGCCTTCGCTCAGCACGTCGAGGCTCTCGGCGTCGTTGGCTGCCCGCTTCGAGAAGGTGGCGAGCGTCTTGCCCGTCGTGGCCGAGAGCACCTTGACGTTCACCTGCACGCCTCCGCCGAGGCGCGCCACGTCACCCATCACCACCACGTCGGCGCCCAGGGCTCCGGCGAGCTCGGTGATGCAGCTCGTCGCGTCGCAGCCGAGCAGCTGCCGCTGGCGCTCGAGCCCGAGAAAGGTGGCCATCTCGCGGGCCGTCACCACGCTCACCTCGGGGTACTTCATCGCCTGGGCGAGGTGCTCGGTGTAGAAGGCCGCCTCTTTCGCCTCGATGTTCACGACCTGCAGGTCGGGCATCGCGAGCTTGAGCGGCTCGTTCGGCGTCGCGCTCAGCAGCAGCAACAGCATCGCGGTCATGTGGCCTCCTCGGCCATGAGGCTAGGGACAATTCGGCGACGCACGACACAACGAACTGGCCGTCACATGACGTCGCGCAAGCGTGGGTGAGGCATACACTCGGCCCGATGCCGCTCGACGACGTCACGTTGAAGCAACACCTCGCGAGCCTGTCTCTCTCGGGCCCCATCGAGCCCTTCCTCGTCTTCGCCGACTGGCTGCAGGCGAATGGCGACCCGTGGGGAGCGCTCATCTCGGCGAGCTGCACCCGTCGCGCTGTTCCGCAAACGCTCGCGCGGCTCGGCAACACGGTGTGCTTCGTTCACGGCACCGCGGGCGGCCACGTCTGGTGGGAGCGCGGCTTCGTCGCCGGCATCGCGTGGGACGTGATGCTCACCCCGCGCGCCTTCGCCGCCGAGCTGCCGAGGCTGTTGTCGTTACCGGCCTGTCACTTCCTGCCAGACCTGCGCCTGGGCGGGCTGCGAGACGAGCACGCGCCTGCGGTCGAGTCGGTGGCCGCGAAACTGGAGTCGCTCCGGAACTTCCAGTTCGTGCAGCACGAGCTCTCGCCCGTCGTCGAAGAGACGCTGCGTCAGCGCTTTCCCAACGCGAGCTTCACCTCGCGCCTCGACGACCTGCCGGTCGAGCCTCTCGGCTAGCCGCACGTCTTTCGTGACCTGCGCCATGCGACGCCAGCGGTTCCGGCGACCCACGCGGGGGCATGTGGCATGCATTTCCTTCAGGGGCTCAGACGCACGTGAAGAACGTGCGCATGCTTGAGGCGCCGCAAGGCCAGCTCACCCGTGTTGGAGAAACATCAACGTCATGCCACGCCCTTTTCACCTGCTGATTCCCGGTGTCGCTCCACGCCTTCAGGCCTGGGAAGACATTCAGTCGCGACTGCACCACGACGCCTCGGTGAAGCCGCGGCCGGCGGTGACGCTCTCGCGCTCGTTCGGGTGTGAGGGTTTTCCCATCGCCGAGCGCGTGAAGGCCCACCTCGAGAAGCTCAGCGGCGAGCCGTGGAACATCTACGACAAGACGCTGCTGGAAGAGGTGCAGAAGGAGGAGGGCGTCTCGATTCGGGTGATGCAGAACCTTGGGCTGACGGCGAGCCGGCTCGAGCGCCTGGGCCTCGCGCCGGCCGAATATTACGAGCAGGTGCGCGCCTTCGACCGCATGCGGCAGCACATCGTGCAGGTGGCCACGGGGGGCAACGCCATCATCGTCGGGCGCGGCGGCGCGGTGCTGTGCCAGGCGCTGAAGAACTGTTTTCACTTTCGCGTCGACGCGCCGTTCGAGTGGAGGGCCAGCAGCATGGCGGCCCGGCTCCAGCTGCCGCTCGGCGAGGCGGAGGACTTCGTGCGTGCGAACAGCCAGCGCCGCGACGACTTCGTGAAGAGCCAGCTCGGCGCCGACCCGACCGACGTGCTGCGCTACGACGCGGTCTTCAACAACGCGCGCCATGGCGTCGCCGAGATTGCGTCGGCCATCACCGCCTACGTGCAGGCCGGCTGGTCGTTCTCGGAGTCGAAGCCGACGCCGTGAGCGCTTGACTCCGACGGCCGTTGCCCGCAATCGACGCCTCGTGAGCACGAACTTCGTCGAAGAACTCCGTTGGCGCCGAATGCTGCATGACGCGATGCCGGGCACCGAGGCCCTGCTGGGCAAAGGTGAGGCCATCAAGGGCT
>JAEUJR010001001.1 GCA_016793585.1 Archangium sp. | reverse complement strand
TGCTCAGCCGACTGGAGCGGGAAGGGCACCTGCGCCACCGTGACCCGCGCGCCGCTTCGTTCGGCCACGAAACGCATCACGTTGTTGCAGGCGTTGTAGCCGTGCGAGGTGATGAGCAGCTCGTCGCCCGGCGTGAACTCGAGGCTGCGGAGCACGGCGTTCACGGCCGTGGTCGCATTGGTGACGAAGGCGAGATCATCTCCGTTGCAGCCGAGGAAGGCGCCGAGCGAATGCCGGGCCGCATCGAGCAGCGGCTCGTACTCACGCGCGAGGAAGCGCACGGGCTCGGCCTCGAGGCGCTCCCGCAGGCGCTGCTGCTCGGCCAGCACGACGCGCGGACAGGCGCCAAAGCTGCCGTGGTTCAGGAACGTGACGTCGGGGTCGAGCGCGAAGTGGTGCTTCACGCGTCGGTTTTCTCAGAGCGCCAGATCGAACGCCACGTGCGTGTCTTCGAAGCCGAGCCGCGCGAAGAAGGCGAGGGCGGCGTCGTCACTGCGTGGCAGCCGAATGCGCAGCTTGTTGCAGCCAGCAATGCGCGCCCGTCGAACCATGTCGCGAATCAGCAACCGGCCCACGCCGCGGTGTCTCGAGTTCGGCTCGGTGACGATGGCGACGATCTCGGCGTCGGGTGAGGCGATTCTCAACACCGCCACACCCAGCACGAAGCCCTCTCGCTGAACCACCAGCACCTGCCCGTCACGCACGCTCGCGCCACACAACGCCAACAACGACTCCGCCTGTGCACTCATGCGTGGCCCGCTCTCTTCGACCGTGGTCTCGACGACTCGCTTCGCCTTCACGAAGCGCTGTGAGTGCAGGTCGCAGGCCATGGTTCCCAAGCTGACGCGCCGTGTCGTCTCGCGTCCTTGCGCCGTGACGCCCGTCACACCATAAGCCGCGCGGTTTTCACTCTCGGAATCGAGGTTTGCATGCAGGCGTTTTCCCGCATCTATGGCTCCGGCTTCGTGACCGGCGAGGTCACGGTTCCCAACGAGCGCATGGCGAAGGTCTGCGACACGTCGGACGAGTGGATTCGTGAGCGCTCGGGCATTCAGCAGCGGTACTTCGTGAACGAGGGCACTGGCACCAGCGATCTCGCGGTGGGTGCGGCGAAGAAGGCGCTCGAGGACGCGGGCACGAAGGCCGAAGAGATCGACTACATCGTCGTCGCCACGATGACGCCGGACTACTACTTCCCGGGCGTCGGCAGCCTCGTGCAGGCGAAGCTGGGCCTCACCAACATTCCCGCGCTCGACATTCGGCAGCAGTGCTCGGGCTTCGTCTACGGCCTGCAGGTCTGCGACGCGCTCATTCGTTCGGGTCAGGCGAAGAAGCTGCTCTTCATCGGTGCCGAGATTCACACCGGCTTCATGCCCTTCACGAAGCAGGGCTGGGACGTGGTGATGGGCCGCTCCACCGCCGAGATTCCGCAGGCCGAGAAGGACTGGAACTCGAAGTTTCGCCACCTGCTCGTGCTCTTCGGAGACGCGGCTGGCGCAGTCGTCATGGGCCCCACCGATGATCCCAAGCGTGGCCTGCTGGGCTTCTCGCTGCACTCCGACGGCAAGAACGTCGAGGCGCTCTACGTTCCGTCGGCCGGCTTTGCGTACCGCCCGTACTTCTCTGACGAGCACTTCAAGGAAGGCCGCGGCGTGCCCGTGATGGATGGCCGCACCGTCTTCAAGATGGCCGTCACCAAGATGCCCGAAGCCGTTCACGAGGTCTGCGCGAAGGCTGGCGTCACCATCGACGACATCAGCCTGCTCATTCCGCACCAGGCGAACCTGCGCATCTCTGAGGGCGTGCAGAAGGCGCTGAAGCTGCCGGACGAGCGCGTGTACAACAACATTCAGCGCTACGGGAACACGACGGCCGCGACGATTCCGATCGCGTACGACGAGTGCAAGAAGTCGGGTCGCATCAAGAAGGGCGATCTCGTCTGCTTCGTCGGCCTCGGAGCCGGCTTTCACTGGGGCGCGACGCTCTTCCGCGAGTGACCAGGCGCGCACGACTCCCTGCCGCGCTCGTGGGCTTCGCGCTCACCGGCGCCGTCTGCTGGACGTGTGCGCACCGCCCATCGTCTGCCGAAGGCCACGCGCAAGGCCGCCTCGAACACGGTGGCCGCACCCGAACGTTCATCTCGTACGCGCCCGAAGGCCCGGGCCCGTTTCCGCTCGTGGTCGCGCTGCACGGCCGCCTCGGAACGGGCGCGCAGATGCTCGAGCTGTCGTCGTTCACCAAGCTCGCCCAGCGCGAGAAGTTCATCGTCGTCTACCCTGACGGCATCGGGCGCTCGTGGGCCGACGGCCGCGGAACGTCGCCTGCCTCACAAGAGGGCGTCGATGACGTGGCGTTCCTCTCGGCGCTCATCGACGAGTTCGTTCAGCACCACCACGCCGACGCCTCGAAGGTGTTCGTGACGGGCATGTCGAATGGCGGCTTCATGACGTTGACGCTCGCGTGCCGCATTCCCGAGAAGCTGGCGGGCGTCGGTTCGGTGACGGGCTTCATGGGCGATTCGTTCGCGAAGACGTGCGCTCCGACGAAGGCGCTCCCGGTGGCGATCATCGCGGGAGACACCGACCCCATCGTTCCCTACGCGGGCGGCGAGCTCAAAGGCGGGCGAGGCGTGACGCTGGGGGCCGAAGCCACGGCCGCGCGCTGGGCCGAGCTCAACGGGTGCAGCGCAGCCCCACTCGTCTCCGAGCTTCCCGACGTCGACCCGAACGATGGCACCCGTGTCGAACGGCGGGAGTTCACGAACTGCCGCAGCCCGCTTCGGCTCGACGTGGTGAAAGGCGGCGGGCACACCTGGCCGAGCGGCGACAAGTACCTGCCCGAAGGCATCATCGGAAAGACGTCGCGCGATCTCGACGCGTCAGCCGAGCTGTGGCGCTTCTGGATGACTGCGACGAAGTGACGCGTCAGGGGCCCCAGTCAGGCGTCGTGTAGTCGCCCTTCTCGAGCGGCAGCGCGATCTGGTTGTTGCCGTCGAAGGTCATCACGTACAGCGACTTCGAGCCGCCGCGGGTCGAGGTGAAGAGAATCAGCCGGCCGTTGGGCGAGAACGACGGCTCTTCGTTGTTCTTCGTGTCTTGCGTGAGGCGCTTGACCTTGCCGGTCGCGACCTCGACGGTGAACAGGTCGAACGCGTTGCGCTCGTCGCGAGCGGTGAAGGCGATCAGATCGCCACGCGGGCTCCACGCCGGGGTCTGGTTGTAGTTGCCCTGGAAGGTGAGGCGCTTCACGTCACTGCCATCGACGTTCATCACGTACACCTGCGGAGATCCGCCGCGGTTCGACACGAACGCCAGCTTCTTTCCGTCGGGAGAGAAGCAGGGCGACGAGTTCAAGAAGTACTTCGTGTCGGTCACCTTCGTCGGGCTGCTGCCATCGGCATTGGCGACGTAGATCTCGGCGTTCTCGCCGTCAGACACCGAGTACGCGATGCGCTTGCCGTCGGGCGAGAAGTCGACGCCGGCGACCATGCGGCCATTGGCGACGAGCGGCGTCGAGTCTGCGCCCGCACGACCGAGGAACAGCTCGGGCTTACCGCGCTTGTACGAGGTGAAGGCAACGCTGCGATCGGGCGCCACGGCGGGCAGCACGTTGATGTTCCCGCTCGACACCGCGGCCGCGTTCTTCCCGTCCCAGTCGGCGAGGTAGACGTCTTTGCCGCCAGCCGTCTTGCGCACGAAGGCGATGCGCGACTCGAACGGGCCCGTCTCTTTCGTGAAGTGTTTGTAGACGGCGTTCGCGAGCTTGTGCGCCAGCCGCCGTGCGTCTTTCGCCGGAGCGGCTTCACTCGCCTTCAGCTCTTCGCGGCCCGCGTTCACGTTGAACAGCCGCAGGTCGGCGCGCAGCGTGTCACCGTCTTTCGAGAGCTGCGTCTTGATGAGCGTCTCGGCGCCGACGTTGAGCCAGTTCTGGAAGGTGATGGAGGCGGCCGTCACGCCCTCCTTGGAGTCGGCGAGGTACGACTTGCGGTCGAGCACCTGGAACAGGCCGCACGCCTGCAGATCGAAGAAGAGCGCCGAGTCGAACTCGGAGGCCGCAGCCTTCGCGCCGTCGTCCTGCGCGAGCGGCACCGGCAACGCCATGGGCATCGGCCGGAAGTTGGCACCGGAGATCTCGATGACCGTCTGCTGGGCCAACGCGGGCACGGCGACGAGGAACAGCAGGGCAGACACGAGCGGCTTCATCAGGCGGGGCTCCAGTCGAAGACGGAATGACCGAGAGGTTACGGCGAGAAGACGAGGGCCACACCGTTCTTCTTCAGGGAATCTCTCAGGTGTTCAGGCGGGGGGCCGAACGGCGCCGCTTTCTTGATCGCGCCCAGCACTGCTGCATCGAACAGCTCGTTGCCCGAGGCCTTGCTCAAGTCGACGTCGAGCAGCTCTCCCGTCGCGCCGAGCTTGATGACGACGGTTGCCTTGAGCGTGCGTCGCTCGCCTTCGGGGATCGTGTCGGAGACGTCGTAGTTGCGCTTCACCACCGCGCTCAGCAGGCCGTAGTACCGCTCGCCTTCCTGCTTCGCCGAGTCGCCGTCTTTGTCACCGGCTTCGTCACCTTCGGGCGCTTCCTGGGCAGCCGCGCGGCCGGTCTTGTTGAACGCGTCGAAGAGGCTCTTCTTCGTGTCCTTCGCGGGCTCCTTCGCCGAGTCCTTCTTCGGCTCGACCTTCGCGTCCTTCGAGGGCAGGGCGACGGCCTTGTCGGGCGGGGCCGCGACGGGCGCTGGGGCTGCCTTCTCTGCAGGCGGCGGTGGCGGCGGCGGCTCTTCTTTTCGGGGCAGCAGCTTCTCGTCGCGCTTCTTGCCCAGCCGCACCAGCGACGCCTTGATGGGCTCGGGATCCATCGAGAGGCGGGGCGGCGAGAATAGCCAGGAGAAGATGGTGAGGAAGGCGGCGAACAACACGTGCACCACGAGCGAGATCGACACGAACGCGACGATGGGCGTCGGGCGCGGTTGGAGCAGGCTCTCGGTGCGAGCGGTCGTCATTTCTTGTCGGACGTCTTGGGAGCACCCATCGGGTCCGTCACCATACCGAGGTTCGTCACGCCCGCCTTCTGAGCGGCCGCCATCACGTCGACGACGATGCCGTAGGGCAGGTCGCGATCGGCGTGCAGGTACAGCTCCTTCTCGGCCTGCAGCTTCGCGTTCGCCTTCAGCTTCTCTTCGAGCTCAGCGAGGGGAATCTCGACCTCTCCGATGAAGACCTTCTTGTTGATGTCGATGGAAAGCACGAGCTTCTTGTCGGCGGCCTCCACCGGCTGCGCCTTGGTCGTGGGCAGGTTCACCTTCACGCCCTGCTGAATCAGCGGCGCGGTGACCATGAAGATGATGAGCAGCACCAGCATCACGTCGACCATCGGCGTGACGTTGATCTCGGCCATCGTCGTGCGGCCACCGCCTTTGCCCGAGCTCATGCCCATGACGGTGCCCTCACTTGAAGAAGTGGCGCTTCACGATGTTGAGGAAGTCGTTCGAGAAGTTCGCCATCTCGGTGTCGAAGATTTTGATCTTCGAGAGGAACGAGTTGTACGCGACGACCGCGGGAATGGCGGCGAACAGACCGGCCGCGGTGGCGAGCAGCGCGTTGCCGATCGGCGCGGCGACGGTCGTGATGGTGGCGTTGCCCTTCTCGGCGATCTCGTTGAACGCGCCGAGAATGCCCATGACCGTGCCAAAGAGACCGATGAAGGGGCCCGTGCTGCCGACGGTGCCGAGGAAGGGCACGTGCGCCTCGAGCGTGGTGATCTCTTGCAGCGACGCGCGCTGAAGGGCCCGCTCCACGTTCTCGATGCCGCCGAGTCGCTCGCTCATGGCGCCCTCGGCGCTCTGCTTCTGCTGCGCGAGCTTCGAGAGCTCTTCGTAGCCGGCGCGGAACACGCGCGAGAGCGGGCTGGCCTCGAGCTTCTGCGCCGTCGTGTAGATGGCGTCGAGGCGGTTCGACTTCCAGAAGGTGTCGAGGAAGGTGACCGACTCGATGCGCGCCTTCCTCAGCTGCATGAACTTCATGCCGATGAGGGCCCACGAGTAGGCAGACGCAGCGCCGAGCAGCAGCAGCACGAGCAGCTCGACGGCCGAGGCGCTCTTGAGCACATCCAGGTAGTTGATCGCGGCCAGCATGGAAGGCGCGGGCTACCAGAGCCGACCGGGTGCAGCAACAAACCACTGGAGAATCATGGATTTGCCAAATTGTCGGTGAATACAATCGGCAGGTTCCCGTCTGGAGAGCCCATGAACCGTTCCTTCCTGAGTGTTGCGACAGCCGCAGTCATCTCGTTGCTGGCGTCAGGGTGCATCATCGTCGGCAACAACAAGCTCGCAGGTGACATCACCGTGCTGTGGTCGTTCAACGGCCAGACGTGCTTGTTCGTTCCCCAGGTTCAGAGCGTGCGTGTGACGATTCCCGGCGCGCAGCTGCAGAACAACGGCATCTACCCGTGCATGACGAACAACGTGGCGGGCATCACGCTGCTCAACTTCCGTGGCGGCACGTACAACGTGACGGTCGAGGGCCTCGACTCGGCAGGCCGCGTCGTCTACCGCGGCACCACCTCGGCGGTTGTCGACGGCAACGTCTCGGTGAGCGTGAACTTGACCCCGCAGCAGGGCGCGACGGGCTCGGCGATCATTTCGTGGGTGTTTCCGAACAATCTGGCCTGCGCGCAGGTTGGTGACGTCGCTGGTGGCCGCCCCGTCTCGCGCATGAGCGTCAGCATCGACAACGCGACGCCCACCATCGTCGACTGCGCGCGTGGCAACCCCACGGCGGCGAACCCGTCGGCAGCCATCACCATCGACAACCTCACCGGCTCGCACGTCATCGACGTCATCGCGATGGACAGCGCGAACTTCCCCTACCTGCGCGCGACCAACACCATCACGGCGATGGTCGGTGGTGCCGCCGCGAACACGCTCCAGCTGCAGTGGGTCGTCGGCAGCCTGCCGCTGCGCTGGTCGTTCTTGAACCAGGGCCTGACGATCACCTGCCAGCAGGCGCAGGTCACGCAGGTCTACGTGAACTTCCGCAACCAGCAGACGCAGCAGCTCGTGTTCAGCGACAACAACGGCGCGGGCCCGGCGATCCCCTGCGTGAGCTCGAACAACGTTCAGGGCACCTTCTGGCCGTACTTCTCGGCGGGCAACTACGAGGTCTTCGTGCAGGCGCCCGTCACCGGCGGCGCGTACACGTACAAGTCGCCGCAGACGGCTCCGAACATTCCCGTGCTGCAGGTGCAGGCGGGCGTGTTCGCCCAGTCCGAGGCGATGGGGCAGCAGCTCGTTCTGCAGTGAGCTTCGAGGCCTGACCGGTCTTTCGGGCGTGGGTCCCTCATCGGGCTCCACGCCCGAGTCGTGTCGGTGGCGCGCCGTGTGCTAACCGCTCCGGTCATGCGGCACGACAGACACAGCCCCATCGGCGTCTTCGACTCCGGCGTCGGAGGCCTCACGGTGCTCAAGGCGCTCATCGAGCGGTTGCCCCTCGAGTCGACCGTCTACCTGGGAGACACCGCGCGCGTTCCCTACGGCACCAAGTCGCCCGAGGTCGTCACCAAGTACAGCCTCGCCAACGCCGAGGTGTTGCTCGAGTACGGCGTGAAGCTGCTCGTGGTGGCGTGCAACACGGCGTCGGCGGCGGCGCTGCCTGCCTTGCGCGAGGCGCTCCCGATTCCGGTCGTCGGCGTCATCACGCCCGGAGCGACCGTGGCCGCGCATGCCACGAAGACCGGCAAGATCGCGGTCATCGGAACACCCGGCACCATCGCCTCGGGCGCGTACCAGCAGGCGCTCGCGTCGATTCGCACCGATCTCGAGGTGCACACACAGGCCTGCCCGCTGTTCGTTCCGCTTGCGGAAGAAGGGTGGGTCGAAGGTGATGTGCCGCGTCTGGTGGCCGAGAAGTACCTGAGCGGCGGGCTGCTCTCGCGTGGCGTCGACACCCTGGTGCTGGGGTGCACGCACTACCCGCTGCTCTCGAGCATCATTCAGCAGGTCGCGGGGCCGGGCGTGACGCTGGTCGACTCAGCGCATGCGACGGCCGATCGGGTGGCTGAGGTGCTCCAGGAGCGCGACCTGCTGAAGCGCGAACGCCTGGCGACCGAGCGGCACTACCTGGTGACTGACACGCCCAACCGCTTCATCGAGGTGGGAGCCCGGTTCCTCGGCTACTCCATCTCGGGCGCGCGCCAGATCGATCTCAAGCTCAAGGGCTGAGGTGCGCCCCCGGCTCATCGGCGTTGCGTTGGCGGTTCTGGTGGCGGTCGGCTTCTGGTGGTCGACGACACGCGAAGACGAGGTGACGCCGCGCCCGTCTGGCGTGGTCGAGATCACTTCCCCGCCGCCCGCGTCGTCGCTCCGGGTGACGACTCCAACGTTCGTCGCGCCAGTCGTTCGGGCCGAGGCGCCGTCGCTCGAGCCGGCACCGGTTCAGCCTGCGCCTTCTGGGGCCGCCGTTGCCGTGGCGCCCGCGGAGTCGCAAGTCGTCGACGCGGGCCTGGTGGTCGTGGAGCCCGAAGATGCCGGCGCCCGCGTCGTCACGGCCGAACCGCCAGGCCCCGTCGAGCCCGCTCCCCGAGAACGGGAAGACGACGCGCGGTTTCAGGTTCGCTGGGGCGACGAAGGGCAGTGCGGGTCGAAGCGGCGCTCGACCATGCGAGC
>JAEUJR010000889.1 GCA_016793585.1 Archangium sp. | reverse complement strand
ACTCGCCACCGCTGGACTCAGCGCTGCAAACGCTGCCACCGTCAGCGCTGCCACCACTCCCGTCGCCGCGCGCTTCTCTCCCGTCCGGTTCCCCACCGCGTCTACCTGGTACAGGTGCGTCTCCGCCGGGTACTCCACGCCGATGAGTCTATCAGCCTCGTCGTACCCATGTTCGAAACGACCCACCGCAGTTACACGAGCGCGATCGCTGCGTCGTTCGTAGTAACGGATTCGTGACGGCCTTCCACCAGCGTGTGTTCGCCATTGCGGCTGCGCTGCTGGTCGCGCTCGGTCCATCGCCGACGGACGTTCCGACCCAGTTCTCGGAGCGAGTATCGCTCGTCAAATCAACGCAGCTCCAGGCGCTGCCGGCGCATACCAACACCCCACGGCTCGAGCTCGGTGGAGTCGTTCCCCTTGCCCCGCCCGGTCACGCATCGCCGGAGTCGTGGTTTCACGCGACTCGCACCGCCGAATGGAAGCGCGTCGAAACGGTCTTCATCGACGCTCCGCTGCTCGATGGCGCACGAGCAAGACGAACCCGAGCGCACCTCATCGCGACACCCGCGCAGGGACCTCCCGCGTCGACTTAAAGCCCGAGTCGAAGTGGTTCTCTTCATCCGCTCCATCGCCTCTTCGCGATGGGCTGAGGTCTCTCATGTCTCAACCAACCCACCAGCAGTGGGACGGAGCCAGGTTGCTTCTCGCGCTTGGCGTCTGCGTGGCCGTGGTGCTCGCGGCCGTGATCTTCGATCGCTGTTCCTGAATCATCTCGGCGCGGGTGGTGGGTTCGCTCATCACCCCGCCGTGTTTCAGTCCCGCTGTCATGCGCCACTGACAGTGCAATTCCCCACGCCCTGAACGATCGGCTGGCCTATCTTCGGCGCTTCATGCGGTCGCGCCGTTTCCCCGCCCTGCTTCGCACGCTGCTCGCGGTGCTCGTCTGTTCCGCTCCCGCCTGGGCCCAGGAGCGTGGCTTTCGCCTTCACCGCTACGACGGCCCCGCGGCCGGCAGCTGGACCTTCCTCGTCGATCGACCCTGGTACTCGGGCACGCGGTACGGCGCGGTCGGCATCACCGCCGACTCCTCCCGCAACCCGCTCGTGCCGCGCCTCGCCACCGGCCGCACCGAGATCGGCCCCATCATCAGCGACGCGCTCCTCGGCCACGTCGATCTTGCCGGCTCGCTCTTCGATCGCGTGGTGCTCAGCGGCTCCGTGCCCATCACCTTCCTCGAGCGCGGCCGCACCGAGCTCGTCAGTCAGGTCGGCCCCATCTCGGGCATCGCCGTCGGAGAACCCCGCGTTGGCGTGATGGTTCGCCTCTTCGGCCAGACCGAGACCGACGCGTTCTCGCTCCACCTCGGTGGCGACGCGTGGGTGCCTATCGGAGCCGCCGCCACGCATCAGTCCGACACCGCGATGCGCTTCCGCCCTCGCCTCGTCATGGCCGGCGCCTTCGGCGTCGCGCGGTGGACCTTCGACGCTGGCTTCCTCATTCGCTCCTACGCCTCGCTCGGTCCTCCTGCGCTGGGCATGACGGCCGCCTCGGAAGCGCAGGCCGGTCTCGCGTTCGGCGTGTCGCTCTTCGGTGATCGTCTGTACCTCGGCCCCGAGGCGCAGTTCGGCATGCAGGTCGTGGGAGCCAACGCCTTCGCCACCAACGGCATGAACCTCGAGGTGCTCGGCGGAGCGCACTTCCTCATCGCCGACACGATCCTCGTTGGCGTCGCGGGTGGAACAGGCTTCCTCGGCGCAGCAGGCACGCCCGATCTTCGCGGCATCGCGCGTATCGCCTTTGCGCCACGCCGCTCGACGACCGACGAGAAGCCGACAGAAGAACCGAAGGTCGTGGAGAACCCCTCGACCACCGACGCCGATCTCGACGGAGTCTCAGATGCCGACGATCGCTGCCCGTTCGAGCCCGAGACGAAGAACGGCATTCGTGATCGCGACGGCTGCCCCGAGTTCGCGATGGAGGCCGGCTCTCCGATCGCGCGCGTGCTCGCTCCCGTGGCCAATGCCCCTCGCCCTGCTCCCGTCGATGCAGGCGCAGTCACTCCTGTCGCCACGCCGGTCGATGCTGGAGTCGATCCCGTCGTCGCGTTCGCCACCGCCGACTCCGACAACGACGGTGTTCCCGACGAAGCCGATCGCTGCCCCGTCACCAAAGAAGATCTCGACGGCTTCGAAGACGAAGACGGCTGCCCCGAGCTCGACAACGACGACGACGGCACG
>JAEUJR010000884.1 GCA_016793585.1 Archangium sp. | reverse complement strand
CGCAGACCGACGCGGGAACGCAGACCGACGCGGGAACGCAGACCGACGCGGGAACGCAGACCGACGCGGGAACGCAGACCGACGCGGGAACGGCGACCGACGCGGGAACGGCGACCGATGCGGGAATGCAGACCGACGCGGGAACGCAGACCGACGCGGGAACGCAGACCGACGCAGGCGCGTCATCCGACGGCGGCAGCGGTGATGGAGCCCCGGTCTTCGTTCCTGTCTGTGGCTGCACGGCGGTGCCGGCGCCGCTGCTGTTCCTGGCCGCCTTGCTCGCGGCTCGTCGTCGGCGCACCGGGTCGATGGGGCCGCTGGTTCGCGGCTCGTGACGACACTCCTTGTGCCTGCGAGAGTGGGTTCAATGGCGCATCGCTCCCGAATCGTGGTCGCGCTTGCGCTGCTCGCCGCCTGCTCGTCGACCTGCGCGCTCGATGACTCGGTGCTGTACGCCTGCGATGCCAACGAGCCGCGTTGCCCCGACGGGCTCTTCTGCGCCGCTGATCAAATCTGTCGCCCACTCGAGGCTGACGGTGGAGCGGGTGGCGGCCTCACCGCCGGTGGCTCGGCTGGCGGAGCCTCAGGTGGTTCGGCCGGTGCGTCGGGCGGTGGCGCAGCAGGTGGCGCGGTGGTCGGAGGTGGCGTCGGTGGTGGTGGTGGTTTGGGTGGTGGCGAATCGGGCGGAGTCGCCGGCGGTCAGAGCGGCGGGAGCGCCGGTGGCACCGTGTGTGTTCCGCTGCTGTGTGGTGCCCTCGACTGTGGCTACCGGGCCGATGGCTGTGGCGGCACGTTGCAGTGTGGCCGCTGCTCGGCTGGCACCGAGTGTGGCGTGCGCACGGCGAACCGCTGCGACCTCGTACCGGGGCTGTGCACTCCCGAAGGCATCTGCTGGGAGAATCTGCTCCCGCAGGGCAACGACATTCGCGCGCTCTACAGCACCGACGAGCGTCACACCTGGCTCGCGACCGACAACGGCTCGGTGCTCTTCTTCGACGGCGAGCGCACCACCATGCTGCCCGTGCCGACGCAGGCGGGCTTCGACCTTCGCGCGGTGCACGGCTGTGGCCCGAACGACCTCTACGTCGTCGGAGACAACGCCACGGTGCTGCACTTCGACGGCGGCACCTGGGCCACCGAGACGCTGCCGGGCATCGTTCGCCCCGACCTGACCTTCGTGCAGTGTCTCGGCGCAGGCACCGCCGTGACCGGGCGCAACGAGCAGCAGATTTATCTGCGCGACCCGAGCGGCACGTGGGCCAACCGCAACGCTCCGCTCCCGTCAGGCACCCATCGCGCGCTCCAACACCTGAACCAGCTGTACCTCATCAACGAGAACGGCGTGCTGATGTCGGTGACGTCGTCGAGCTGGCAGCCGGTGCAGGGCGGTGACGCGCAGCTCGCCTTCGTGCGCGCGTTCATGGGCGTCGGGCAGAAGCTGTACGCGCTCGGCAGCGTCGACGGCGGCCCGTTGCCAGATGGTGGCCCCACGACGCTGAGCCGGCTGCGCGAGTTCCCGCTGCCGACCGGCCCATGGACGACGCTGGTCGACGTGCCGGGTGACGCCCTCACCGACCAGGTGAATGGCTTCGACACGCTCGACGGTGACGAGTTCTGGCTCGCGGGCAGCCTCAACGGTGTGCGTCGCTTCCGCCGTGACGCAGGCCTGACGCCGCGCCTGCTCTCACAGACCGACACGCGCACGCTCTTCGCGGTCAAGGCGCTCGGGCCGAACCGGGCGTTCTTCACCGGCAGCACCGGCACCTACGTGCACGTCGAAGATGGTGGCGCCTCGACGACGGCGCACCCGGCGCAGCGCTTGAGCGGCGTGAACAAGCTCTGCATCTCACCGATGGCGACGCTGAGCGCTCCCGCGATTCTCGCGCCGCAGAACTCGAACTCGAACCTGACCCGTGAGGTCGGCCCGCCCGTGCGGTGGCCCACCATCGACAGCCCCAACGTCGCGCGGTCGACGAATTGGGTGTCGTGCGCCATCTCGGCTCAGGGTGACTTCATCATCGCGGGCACCGACGGCGGGCTCGCGTTCGGGACGAGCACCTTGCCGGGCTCGGCGACGACGCCGGCGAACTACGGGGTGCTCGACTGGACCCGCGTGTGGACCGCGCCGTCGAAGCCCTGGTACCTGTTGTCGTCTCCGCGCGCGGGCGCGACGTACCTGCTCATCACCGATGGTGGCCTCACCGGTGCCAGCTCGTCACTCATCGAGCTCGACGCGGGCTTCCTCGACCTCTTCGGAACGGGGCCCTACGGAGCGATGGTGGGTCAGGGCGGGCGGCAGGCGACGCTCAGCAGCACCGGCCACTTCGTCACGCAGCCAGGGCCGACGACGACGACGATGAACGCAGTGCACGGAGCCGTTCAGCGAGATGGCGGCATGCACCTCTTCGTGGCGGCGGGCGTGAACGGAGGCTGGTGGTCTCGCGTCAACACGAACGCGTTCGTGAACCAACCAGCCTTCAGCCAGGCGACCTTCACCGGGGTCTGGGTCTCGGCGCACGGCAGCACGTACTTCGTCGGCGGGCCCCCCGATGGCGGCGTGGCTGGAGGCTGGCTCTACGTACGCGCGCCTGGCGGCGTGGTGACGGCCGAGCCGCTGCCGCTGGTGGGGGCGCCCTCGAGCATCGTCGGCCTCGACGACTTCGACGGCGGCACCTCGACGGTGTGGGTCAGCGGCCGCGCGGGCGCCATCTTGCGGCGCGGCCCGAAAGACGGCGGCTGACGTTCAGCGCGGCACGAAACGAAAGCGCACGGCGAGCGCCTCGGTCGTCTTCGGCGCCACCGTCAGCAGTCCCGCTCCCGACGCGAGCGCGCCACCCGGCGCCGTCCAGGGCTCGACGCACACGAAGGGCTGGCCGGGCAACGTCCACACCACGAGCGTCGAGAGCTGCGGCGTCGACGACAGCTCGATGCGGGCGCCGTCTCCGCGGAGCAAGGTGGCGGCTGGGCCGTGCTCGAGGAACGCGACGTCGGGCTCGCCCTCGTCGAAACGAATCGCCGACATCGGCCGAACCTCGCCGCTGCGCCGGTCTTTCAGCTGGGCCGCCGACGTGGGCACCCGCGCGAGCGCCTTCTGCGCGACCGGCACCGTGAAGTACGGGTGCAGGCCCGCGTGCAGCGGCATGGGCCCGTCGCCCGTGTTGGTGAACGCCCACTCGAGCGTGAGGTCGGTCTCTGACAACGAGCACGCCAGCCGGCTCTCGAAGTCGAACGGGAAGCCCTGCTTCGTCTGCTCGGTCGAGGTCAGCAGCAGCTCGACGCGCGCGGTGTCGTCGTCGGCGATGGCCTGCACGACGCTCCACGCCGAGGTGCGCGCGAGCCCATGCTGCGGCTGGGTGATGGTGCGGCCGGCGAAGGTCGCGCCCGATGGCGGCAGCGGCCCGGCGTTGGGGAAGAGCAGGGGAATGCCGCCACGCACGTTCTTCGTCGGGTCGAGCAGCGTCGCTTCGTCGAGGAAGAGCAGTGACTCCCCGCGCACCTGCCAGTGCGTGACGAGGCCTCCACGAGAAGGCACCAGCCGCACCTCGGCGTCGGGGCCCGACAACACGTACGACTCCAGCACGCCCGGGCTCTGCTGTCGGTCGACTCGCATCAGTGCAGGGGCTTGGTGTTGGTGACGCGCAGCGACGACTCCTGCGCGAAGAGGAAGACTTCACTGTCGGGCGGCACCTCGACCGACGCCTGGGCCGAGCCGCCGAAGAACTTCACGAAGACCTGCCGCGTGCCCGGCGCGACGTTGCCGATGGTGAGCTGGCCCGTCTGGTTCTCTCCAGTGCGGCGCGCGCCGTCGACGCTGACGGTGCACGGCTTCTGGCAGGTGAGGCGCAGCATGCCCGGCGCCGTCGAGAGCGCCCCGTTGTTGCCGGCGACGGGCGCGGCGCGTGGCGTGATGGTGCCGAGCGCGAGGCGGTTGCGCGAGACGACGACCTCGACGTCGCTGCTGGCGGGAATGTCGAGGTACCCCGAGGCGATGTTGATGCTGGCGAAGCCCTCGATGTCGAAGCGCGTCTTGCCCGGCGGCACGTCGGAGAACTCCCAGAGCTGCGAGCTCACGCGACGGCCCACGCCGCCGCCCACGCGCGCCGAGCAGTCAGACGGGCACTTCACGCGCACGAAGCTGGGCTGCACCGTCGGCGCGCCCGCGGCAGGAGGCGGCAGCGGGGCGGGCAGCGGCGGTGGTGTGAAGCCGTCGTGCTTCGCGACCGGCGGTGGTGGCGGCGGCGGCGGTACGCCCTGCGGCTGAGGCTGCGCGCTCTGGCCCGTGCGCGGCGGCAACGGCGGCGGGTTGCCGGCCTGGTTCAAGACGAGGGTGAGGGCGAAGACGAACATGTCGCAGCTCCAGAGGTGAGAACGAACGAAGGGCGCAGACTGCCACGAAAGGTGGATTGTTCACGGGTTTGAGACGCGACCGCTGCGCGCGCAGACGAGGGCGATGCAACTTGTGCAGCTGGTTCAGCGGCGCCACTCGGTCGAGCTGGCGTGGGCGATGCACGAGGCAGACGCATGTCCACCGTCATCTTGTCCGCCGCGTCTCCCCAACGGCCTGCGCTCGACCGGCTCGTCGAGCTCGTGCGCGCGCAGCTGAGCCGCCTCGGGGAGACCGAGGTGAAGGTCTTCGAGCTCTCCACCATGTCGCTCGCGTACTGCCAGGGCGAGTTCGATTGCTGGGTGAAGACGCCGGGCCTCTGCCGCGCACACGACGAGGAGCAGCACATCGTGCAGGCCATTCACGACGCCGAGCGGCTGGTGCTCGTCGATGCCGTCACCTTCGGAGGCCACAGCTTTACGCTCAAGCGCGCCCAGGACCGGATGATTTGTCTGCTGTCGCCCTTCTTCGAGAAGCGCGCGGCGTTGACCCACCACGCCATGCGCTACCCGCACGCGGCGGCCTTCTTCGCGCTCGGCTGGCAGCCGCTCCCCGACCCCGACCAGGCGCGCACGTGGGAGCGCCTCGCCGACGCGAACGGGGTGAACATGTTCGCGCCTCGAGTGGGCGCCGCCGTCGTCGATGACTCCCAGCCGGCCACCTGGGCCGCCGCCATCGAGACGATGCTGGCCTCGCAGCAGGTGCCGGGGAGCGACCTGAAGGCGCGAGCCCCGCTGCGGCAGGCGCTGCTCGACGCGGCTCGGCCGACGGCTCCAGCGCAGCCGAAGCCACGCACGGCGGCGATTCTGGTGGGCAGCGCGAAGGTGAAGGGCACCAGCGTGTCGGAGAACCTCGCGCGCGCGCTGGCCGACCGGCTCAACCAACGCGGCGTCGAGACGCGGCTTCACTTCGCGGTCGAGTTCCTGCGTGAAGGGGCACCCGCGCTCGCCGCTGCGCAGGCCATCGCCGCCGCCGACCTCTTCGTTCTCGCGACGCCGCTCTACGTCGATGCCCTGCCGGCGCTCGCGACGCACGCCCTCGAGCTGGTGGCGAAGGCGACCGTCTCTGCGCACGCGCGATTCGTCATGCTGCCGAACTGCGGCTTCCCCGAGCCC
The DNA here is from genome assembly GCA_016793585.1 of Archangium sp. The sequence goes on along the minus strand of JAEUJR010000884.1, from coordinate 17,007 downwards.
GAGCACAACCGCACGGTGCTGGAGCTGGGCGCTCACTTCGCCAGCGCCGCCGGGTTTGGGTGGGCGGGTGGGCTGCCCCTGGGCGCAGGCGGAGTGGTCGACCCGCGAACGCCCATCGACCAGCAGCACGGGCCGCGAGAGCACATCAAGCGCGCCCTCGATGCCGCTGCAGCGTCGCTCGCCGAAGGAGCGAACGTGCCACCCGAAGCGCTCGCCGCGATGGTGGAGTCACCGCTCCCCGACGCCGCGTACCGGCTGCTCGGCGACCTCGGGTGGCGTCACCAGGCCTGGCAACGGGGCGTGTCTCAAGCGTCGCTCCGCGACCGGCCGCTCGAGTGAAACTTCAGGCTCGGCGGCGCAGGCGGGTGGTGCGCACGCGCGTCGGGCCGGTGAGGGGCGTCAGCACCTCGGGCTCGTCGTCAGGTGAAGGCAGTGGGTGGTTGGCGCGGTACAGGTGTGCGCCGAGCAGCCCGCCGACGACGCCCATGCCGACGGTGAAGGGCGGGTAGCAGAGCACGCGGCACGCTCCGCCCATGACGGACAACGAGCGCACGAGCCAGGCGACGCCGACGGAGAAGACGACGCCGAAGAGGTGGGGCCGAAGGTAGAGCGCGAGCCGCAGCACGCCTGAAGGAGCCACGCGCAGCGTGTCGGGGTTCAGCTGCATGGCGCGAGTATGCCTCGGGCAGCGCGCCGGTAACGGCGCCTTCGTCATTGTTGGCCGCGCAGCGAGGTGCACAGCGGCTCGAGCGCCCGGGCGAGCGCAGGGCCGGGGTGCAGCAGGTCTTTGTTCTCGAGCGGCACCCAGCGCGTCTTCGGCACCAGCGCGCGTACGGCCTCACGGCCATCACCGCTGTCCGAGGCGTCGACGAGCACCTCGGGCGGCGCGGTGACGAGCTGCTCCATGGACCAGACGGGGTACGAGGTCGGGGCGCGTTTGACGACGTTCGTCACGCCGCAGTCCGAGAGCAGCTCGTCGGCGAAGCTGCCCGGCCCGGCGACCACCAGCGGCGAGAACCCGTAGACGAACAACACCTTCGGCTTCACCTTCAGCGGGCGTGCGCGCTGCCTGGCTCTGGCCGCCACCAGCTCTTCGACGAGCTCCTTCGCGCGGGCCTCGCGCTTCAAGACACGCCCGAGCTCGAGCATCGCGTCTTGTGCGTCGGCCACCGTCGTCAGCGGCAACGCGAGCACCGTCACCCCGAGCGCGGCGAGCTTCTCGATGGGCTTCTGGTTACCGGGAGACTTCTGCACCACCACCAGGTTCGGTGAGAGCGAGAGCACCGTCTCGATGGAGGGGTCGACGAAGCCGCCGACGCGCGGCAGCGCCTTCACCTCGGGGGCGTCGTCGAAGCGGCTCACCCCGACGAGCAGCTCACCCGCGCCGAGGGCCAGCACCGTCTCGGTGAGCGACGGCGCGATGGTGACGACGCGCTTCACGGCGGCGGGCGGCGGCGGGCCGAGCCAGAGCGCGGAGCTGGCGTGGAGCACGAGCGGGACGAGGAGCGACGTCACGAGGCCGGCAAAGCACAGGGGCGGCTTCGCAGGAAGCTGGCTCACCTGGCCTTCAGGGCGTCATGCACCAGCTCCCGCAGCACGCTCGTCTCGACGGGCTTCTGCACCCAGCGGTTCTTCGTCTTCGCGAGGAAGTCGGTGGCCCCTTCGGTGAAGGCGCCGCCCGTGATGAAGATGATGCCGGCCGCGAGGTCGGGGGCCACCTTCGCGAGCACCGATTGAAACGCTTCACCCGACAGGCCCGGCATCATCACGTCGCAGAGAATGAGGTCGACCCGTTCTCCGCCGACGAGGCGCGCGAGCGCGAGGTTCGGGTCGGTGACGATGACGACCTCTGGCCCTTCCCCGAGCGCCCTCGCCATGGCGCGCGCCACGAGCGGGTCGTCGTCCACCACCATCACGCGTTTGTCCTTCGGCAGCGCCGACCACAGCGCCCGCGGCGGCGTCTTCGTCCTGGCCTCGAGTGACGGCAGCACCACTCGCAGGGTCGAGCCCCTGCCGAGCTCGCTCTCGACTTCGATGCGCCCGCCGAACGAGGTGATGATGCCGTGGCAGATGGGCAGCCCCAGGCCCGTGCCGGTGCCGACGGGCTTGGTGGTGAAGAAGGGCTCGAAGAGGTGCTCGCGTGTGCGGGCGCTCATGCCGCTGCCGGTGTCGGTCACCTCGACGACGACCGAGCCTTCGACGAGCCGGGCCGTCACGCCGATGCGGTTCGTGCTCGAGTGCCCTTCGGGAATCGCCTGCACCGCGTTCACCAGCAGGTTCACGAAGACCTGCTCGAGCTCTCCCGCGTTGGCCAGCACCGGGGGCGTGGCGTCGAGCTGCACGTCGACCTTCGCGCGGTTGTCGAGCTGCGTCTGGGTGAGCTGCAGCGCCTTTCGCATCGCCGCCGCGACGTCGGTGGGCGCGCGCAGCGTGTTCGTCTGGCGCGCGAAGGACTTCAGGCCCGAGACGATGGTGGCGACGCGGGTGGCGCCCTCGTGCGCTTCGTTGAGCGCCTCGATGACCTCTTCGGTGCCGACCAGCAGCTTGTCGCCGCTGAGCTGTTTGAGCTCCTGCGTGGCCCACGAGAGGTTCGAGAGCACGTAGGTGAGGGGGTTGTTGATTTCGTGTGCGGCGCCGGCAGCGAGCGTGCCGACGACGGCGAGGCGGGAGGCGGCCTCGATGCGTTTGCGCTCGCCGATGTCCTGCAGCTGCGAGAGCACCAGCGGGGCGCCGCCGTCGGCGTCACGCACCAGGCTCAGGTTCAGCTGCGTCCACACCACGTGGCCGTCGCGGTGCACGAAGCGGGTCTCGGTCTGTGACGAGGAGCTGGTGCCCGTCGTGAGCGTCTCGACGGCGTGCAGCAGGTCGTTCAGGTCGTCGCGCAGCACCACGTCGCGCACCCAGAGCGTGCCCAGCTCGCTGCGGCCGAGCATGCTGGTGAAGGCCTGGTTGGCGCGCAGGTACTGGCCTTCGAGCGTCGTCAGGGTGAGGCCGATGGGCGAGCCGCGAAACGACTGGTCGAGCAGCTGCTCGCTGCGCCGGCGCGCGGCCACCATGTCGTTGAGGGCGCGCGCGACCGCTGCGACCTCACGCGGCCCGTCGACCATCGCTCGCGCCGCGAGGTCTCCGTTGCCCACCCGCATCGCGACCTGTTCGAGCGCCGTGATGGGCTTGACGATGCGTTGCGCCTGAAACACCGCGAGGGCGACCAGCAGCGAGATGATGATGATGGCCGCGCCCGTCACCGAGACGGCTCGTACGAAGGGCTGGCGCGTCACGCTCGTGGTGGGCACGCCGACGAAGACGACCCAGTCGACCGAAGGCACCGACGCGACCGAGAAGAAGCGCGTCACGCCGTCGATGGAGCGCGCCTCGAACTCCCCGTCCCTGACGTCGACGTTTGGCTGCGCGGCTTCGCTGCCGAGGGCCAGCTCCGGGTTTCGCCACAGCAGGGTGCCGTCAGCCGAGAGCGTGCCGTAGTGGCTGTTCTCGGGCAGGAACTGCGCCGGAATGTTCGGGTCGAGGGCCGAGAGCGAGGCCACCAGGTGCAGCGCCCCGCGCGGGCCGCGCTCGTCGTCGATGCGGGCGCTCGCGAGCAGCACCCGGCCGTCGTCGGTGGCCACTGGCGCCGTGACGGTGAAGGGCTTCGTCTCGAGCCTTCGCTGGAGCGTCGAGAGGCCGAGCTGCAGGTGCGTGGCGTCGGGGCTCGACTCGCAGGCGATGCGCCCTTCGGGGTCGGCGGTGAACGCGCGCAAGGCGCCGGGCCGTGACGACACGAGCGACTGCAGCACCGTCGCGCAGTCGGGCGGCGCGAGGCTCTCGACGAAGGCCGTCTTCGCCAGCACGTCGAGCGCGCGGTCGAGGGTGCGCACGCGAATCGCCGTGTTGTTCACCATCGCGGCCGACAGGGTTCGAAGCTGCTGCTTGGTCTCGTGCACCGAGTGCTTGAAGTCCTGCGTGACGTTGTAGGTGACGGCAGCGACCAGGGCCGCCGCCGCCGCCAGCACGAGCATCAGGAGATGTCCTCGAATGGTCGGAACACGCACAGCGTCCTCCCATCGACCACGGTAAGCACGCTCGCGAGAGCGCGCTACGCGACAGTTCTGCGCGTGCTGATGATCAAGCAACCGCTTGCGAGCCCGAGGCGACGCCGGCGCTCCGGGAGTGACTGTCGTCAACTGATCAGCGCCCTTCGAGGCTGGGCGCGGCGTCGCGTATGACCCGGCAGGTCAGGCTGTTCGCGCGTCTTTCGTGCCCAGCGCCTCGAGCCTCGACAGCCAGCGTCTTCGTGCGCGCTCGTTCAACGAGCGAACGCCGTAGACCATCGTTCGGGCGACGGGCCCGAAGCCGACGAACTGCAGGGTGCCTCGGCCGAAGCTGCCTCCGAGCGTGTCGTGCTGCGTGAGCCAGTACCAGAGGGCCGGGCTGTCCATCGTGGAGACGTAGCGCGTGGAGCGCCCCTGCAGCAGGCCCTTCGGGAGCCCGCCCTCGTAGACGAACGAGACCTTCGGCAGGAACAGCCGGTCGACGAGGCCCTTGAGCGCCGCGGGCAGACCGGCCCACCAGGTGGGGAAGAACCAGGCGACGTGTGCGGCGCCGTCGATGGAGGCGCGCAGCCGTGCGAGGTCGGGCTCGTCGGCCACGGGCGTGGTGTGGGCGCCCCGAAGAATCGGGTCGAACCGAAGCTCGGTCGCGTCGAAGGTCTGCACCGTCGCGCCGACGCTGCGGGCCCCCGTGGCATAGGCGCTGGCGAGCGCGCGGGAGAACGAGGCCGGGTTCGGGTGTGCGGTCACGATGGTGAGGTTCATGAACCCACCGTAGCCAGCGGGCTCCCTCGAGGCCCTGACAGCCTGTGCATGGGTCTCATGCAGGCGTGCATTGCGCGCCCGGTGGTTGGCGTGGCACGACCGTGGCCATGACCACTCCGCTCGTGTGGGACGACGTGAAGCTGTTCCTTTCGGCAGCGAGGACGGGAGGGTTCGGTGCCGCGGCGCGCGAGCTGGGCACGATGCAGTCGACGGTGAGCCGGCGGGTGGCGGCGCTCGAGAAGGCGCTGCGGGTGCGACTCTTCGACCGCACTCCGACCGGCATCGAGCTGACCGCTGCGGGGCGACGGGTGCTGGCGAACGCCGAGCCGGCCGAGCTGGCGCTGCGGGGCCTGGCCGACGTCGCTGCCGTGACGATGCCGAAGGTGAGCGGCGTGGTGCGGCTCGCGTTGACCGAGACGCTCGCGAGCGTCTTCGTCATTCCCCGGGTGCTCCCGGCGTTGCTGCAGCGGCACCCAGACCTCGTGGTCGACCTCGTCGTCTCTGATGACGCGGCCGACCTCGCACGGCGTGAGGCAGACCTCGCGTTGCGCTTCTTCCTGCCGCCGAAAGGAGACCTCGTCACCCGGCGGGTGGCGCGCCTCGAGACGGCCCCGCTCGCCAGTCGGCGGCTGGCGAAGCAACTGACGAAGGTGAGCCCCTCGCGCTGGCCCTGGGTCGCCGTGGGGCGGCCGTCTCCGGAAGAGGCGTGGTTGGCTGTGCTGAAGGTGGCGCCACGGGTGACGACGACGAGCTTCCACGCTCAGTTCGAGGCGGTGCGGCAGGGGCTGGGCGTCGCGGTGTTGCCGAAGGCGATGACGACGGTGGCGGAGCTGGTCGAGGTGCCGCTCGAGCTCGAGACGAAGGCGCCTGCGCTCGACCTGTTCCTGGTGACGCCACGAGGGCTGCGGCAGGCGGCGCGCGTCGCGGCGGTGTTCGACGCGCTCGTCGAGTCGTTCGGAAGTCTCGAACGTCGGTGATTCGACCAGGCGAGCACCGTTCGCGAGCGTGGCCGTGGTGACACGACCTGCGGTCATCACGCCATGCAGGAACACTGGCGTCATTCGTGCTGTCACACGCCTCCGTGCTGCTCTCGCTCCTGCTCGCCGCCGCGCCGTGGCCGTCGGCCGACGCTCACGTCTCGGTGTTGCCGTTGCCACCCCTCGCTTCGCGCATTCGCATCGCCATCGACGCCGGCCATGGCGCGCCCGGCAACACCGGCAACTGGGGCTGTCATTGTCAGAGCGAAGCCGACGAGACCCTCGTCGAGGCGACGGAGCTCTCGCGCCGCCTGCGCCGCTTCGGCTTCACCGTGCTCGACACGCGCACGACGGCGCTCGGCTCGAAGTACCCCGCGCGTATCGCCGCCATCGAAGCCTTCAAGCCGCACCTCGTCGTCAGCCTGCACACCGACGCGCGCGCTGACGCGTGGCCCCACGAGCTGGGCCCCGACGGCGGCGTCTGCTTCAGCAACCCGAAGGACCCGGGCTTCGCCGTGCTGTGGAGCGAAGAAGGCGCTGACGCCATCGTGAAGCGCCGCGAGACGTGGGGGCGCACGGTGAGTCAGGAGCTGCGCGCCGCGGGCTTTCTGCCCTACTCGGGAGAGGACTACGGCAGCCTGTACCGCGACGACGACGAGCCTGCGTGTTTCATCGATGCGCGCCCCACGAAGCAGCGCGTGTACTTCCTGCGCGCGACGAGCATCGCGCCCGTCATCATCGTCGAGACGCATCACGCGCTCGACCCGGTCGAGGTCGCCCGCTGGCGCGAGCCCGCGACGCACGAGGCCTTCGCCGCAGCCATCGCGAGCGCGGCGCTGAAGGTGGTCGAGCAGCGGTGAGGTCGTTAGCTGGCCCGCATGACGACCTTCTTCGAGGTGAAGCACGAGCAGTTCGAGCGCAAGGGCAGCTTCTTCGTCGAACGTGACGGAACCCGCCTCGCCGAGATGACGTACTCGCGCACGCCCGACGCGAAGCACTTCATCATCGACCACACCGAGGTCTCCGAGGCGCTCAAGGGGAAGGGCGTCGGCAGGCAGCTCGTGCAGGCAAGCGTCGAGTACGCGCGGAAAGAGAAGCTCAGCATCATGCCGCTGTGCCCGTTCGCGAAGGCGACCTTCGACAAGACGCCCGAGTGGAGCGACGTGCTCTGGAAGTGAGTCAGCGCCCCGCGTCGATGGCGAGCGCGGCTTCGACGCGCGCGATGCGGGCACGGGTGAGGGCGTTGGTGGGCGGCACGATGTGCTGCCGCGCCTTCTCGACTTCGACGCGCGCCTCGTCGAGGCGGCCGAGCTGCAGGTACGTGTCCGCGCGCAGCCCCTCGCTCACGACGGCCCAGCTCGCGTCCTTCGCGGCTGGGCCTGCCAGCGCATCGGCTTCGTCGACGAGGCGAAGGCAGGTCTCGGCCTTCTTCTGCGCGAGGTCGATGCCGCACTGGAGTCGCAGGAGGCGCGCGCGCAGGTCGGACTTCGGTGGGGCCAGCGTCAGCGCCTCCTCGACGTCGCGACGCGCGTCGTCCGTTCGCCCCAGCACCATGAGCGCTCCGATGCGGTTGCTGAGGGCGTACGCGCGTCGCCGGTGGGGTTTGCCGTCGACGGGCTGCAGCCTTTCCAGCACGGAGTCGATCATCGCGAGGCCCTCGACGGGGTGGCCGGTCTGCACGAGCAGGTCGCTCAGGTTCGACTTCACGACCAACAGCGATGAGTGCTCTGGGCCCAGGCGCTTCGAGCGAGTGGCCAACGCCTGCTCGAGCAGACCCCGCGCCTCGTCGAGTTGCCCAAGGCTCTGGAGTGACGAAGCGAGGTTGTTCTGTGCCTGCGCGACCTCGAGCGAATCGGGGCCGTATGCACGGGTCCACGCGGCGAGGCCCCGACGATTGGCGGCTGCGGCTTCTTCGAGTCGGATGAGGTGTCGAAGGGTGAGCCCTCTGGCGACCTCGATGTTGCCGTGGAGCCGGTCGGAGTGAATGCGAGCGGCCAGGCCTTCTGCCACTTCGAGCCAGCGCAGCGCCTCTTCAGTACGCCCAGCCAGCACCGCGGCCTGCGACAGTCCCAGCGCGTTCAGGGCTGCGTTCTCGTAGTCGCTCGCCGCCAGCGAGGCGCGCAGTCCAATCAGGCAATGCTGCTCGTTCGAACGCTCGGTCAAGAGGTCGATTCTCGCGAGGAGCGTCGCGGCCTCGGCGACTGCAGCCATGTCTTCCAGACTCTCCGACTGCTGGAGCAGCGCTTCGGTCTCGGTGGTGAGCGCGGCGAGCTTCTCGTCGGTGAGGACCGCGGCGCGCACGTGAAGGCGGTCGAGCTTCTGCCGAAGGGCGATGGCCTCGCGGGCCTTCGCGGGATCGGTCGGCAGCACCAGGTTCGATTCCGGCGTCGCGGCCTGACAGTCCATGTCGAAGCCGACGGAGTCGATGGCCTGTTGCGCGTCACCCACCGCTTCGGCGCTCGCGCGAGTCCACTCGTCGGTGATGACCTCGAGGTTCACCAGATTGCGGCGGAAGCACTTGAGCCGCGCCTCCTCGAGCCCGCGCGAGCCGACCGAGGCAGAGCGCGCTCCGTGACATGCGCGTTCGAACCCGCTCGCCCACTCGGACGCGTGCCTGCGCGACCGTTCGACGACGTCACGCGCGATGAGGCCCGCGCTCTCGGCGCCCGTCGCCTCGAACGCCTTCACGATGCTGGCGGCACGCTCGTCAGGCAACGCTGCAGCGGCGAGCGTTTCACCTTCCGCGCAGGCGACGCGTTCTTCCCGTGCGTTCACGAAGATGACGCCTGTTGCGAGGGTGAGGGCGACGGTGGCGACGAGTACCTGCGCCCGACGAACGGGGCTTCGCCGCGCGGCCTCGAGCGCCTCGAGCAACTGATGCAGGTCGGGAAAACGTTGCGCGGCATCGGCAGACAACGCGCGCCGCAGCACCTTCACCGCCGCTGCGGGAGGGCTCTTCGTCGCGTCGTCGGGCCGCGCGCCACACAGCACCTCCCACGCAGTGACGGCGAACGAGTACTGATCAGCGCGCGCATCGACGTCGCTCGTCAGCGCCTCGGGCGCGAGGTACCCGTGTGTGCCACCGGCGACGGCGGCTTCTCCCTGGTCGACCAGGTGCGCCAGCCCGAAGTCGGCGACGCGCGCGCGGCCATCGACACCGACGAGCACGTTGTCGGGTTTGAAGTCGCGGTGCAGCACCTTGCCTGCGTGCGCGGCGGCGAGGCCACGGCCCGCTGCGAGAATCAGCTCCCACCGCTCCGACAACGAGCGCTTCCCCGCCATCCACCAGCGCAGCGTGGTGCCCTCGACGAACTCCATCTCGATGACGAGCTGGCCCGACACCTCGAACACGTCGTGCACGGTGACGACGTTCGGGTGCGACAGCTGCGCCATCGCGCGGGCCTCGTTCATCAGCGCTTCGCGACGCGCGGCCAGCTTCGCGAGGAACTCGTGCCGCACCACCTTGAGCGCGACCCGGCGCGCGAGCTTCGGGTCCCACGCGGCGTACACCCGGCCCATCGCGCCGGCGCCGAGCTCTCCCAGCAACACGAAGCGCTCGAGCGTTCCACCCGTCGTGAGCGCGGGCTCAGACGCGGCGGTCAGCCCTTCCGTGAGGCCCTCGGTGGAGCGCGTCGGCGCGACGATGTCGGCCACCACCGCGCGGCACTTCTCACAGCCCGTGAGGTGCTGCTTCACCATCAAGTCGGCATCGGGCGGGAGCGTGCCGTGCACGTGCCGCACGAGGTCACTGCGCGAGATGCAGTCGCTCACTGGAGTCACCTGAAGGTGGAGGGGTCGAGCCCGAAGCGCTCGAGCCAGCGGTAGACCTGCTTGCGGTCTTTCCCGAAGTAGTCGGCCAGCTCGACGACGTTGCCCTTGAAGTGCGTGAGCGCGCGGGTCAGCGCCTCGGCGTCGGGTTGAACGTCACGGGGCACCGAGAGCTCGAGCGGCGGTGGGGCGGCGACGACGTTCTCTTTCCCACGTGTGCCCAGGCGGTCAGACAGCGCGGCCGGCAGATGGTCACGACGCAGCTTCGCGCCCGCAGCCTTCACCACGCACACCGAGATGACCTGCTCGAGCTCGCGCACGTTGAAGCGCCAGTCGTGCAGCAGCAGCGCCTCGGCGACGTCGGCTGAGACCTCTTTCACGCCGTGCTTCTCGAGCAGGCGGCGGCCGATGGTCGCGACGTCGAGGCGGCGCGCACGAAGTGGCGGCACTCTCACGACCCACGCCTGCAGGCGCGAGTACAGGTCTTCGCGAAAGGTGCGCTCGGCGACGGCCTGCGTGAGGTCTCTCAACGTCGCAGCCACCACGCGCACGTCGACCTTCGTCGCGCGGCTTCCACCCACGGGTCGCACCTCACCATCGGCGAGCGCGCGCAGCAGCTTGGGCTGCAGGTCGAGCGGAAGCTCTCCCACCTCGTCGAGGAAGAGGGTGCCGCCACTCGCGGCGACGAAGACGCCATCGCTCGCCCGCTGCGCGCCGGTGAACGCGCCCGCCACGTGGCCGAACAGCTCGCTCTCGGCGAGGTGCGGAGCGATGGCCGCGCAGTTCACCGGCACCAGCGCGCCTTTGCGGCCCGAGAGCCGATGCAGCTCGGCCGCGACACGCTCCTTGCCGACGCCGGTCTCGCCGAGCACGAGCACTGGCAACGTGCTGGGCGCGACCGTCGCGAGCTCACCGCGCAGCTGTTGGAGCAGCAGACTCTCGCCCCACAGTTCAGCGCTGGCCGGCAGCAGCTTCGCGCCCTTCTGAAGCTCGACCGACTCGACGACCAGCACCGTTCCGCCGAGGCGAATGACCGAGCCATCACGCACCGTCGCCGCGCCCTCGAGCTTCACGCCGTCGACCCACGTTCCATTCTTCGAGCCGAGGTCACGAACGACGAGGCCCTCGTCGGCCCACTCGAGCGACGCGTGCTGACGGCTGGTGCTCGGGTCTGCGAGCGCGACCGCGCCAGCGCCTTCGGGTGCCCGGCCGAAGACGAGCTGTTTGCCCCGCTCGAGCACCGCCTGCAGCCCGACGCTCGGGCCGTGCGCGCAGACCACCCGGCTCACCGCGAGCGCGTGGGGAAGGCCATCGGCGCGGTCACTGCCCGTCGCGAACTCGACGGTCGAGGCAGGTTGGTCCCCCATGCGGACCCATGAATGCCAGAGATGCCCGAGCGAGTCATCTTCACGTCTCCAGGAGCGTGTGAAGACGAGCGGCGAGTTGCGGTTCATGGGTTCTCGCGAGCAGGTGCTGCAGCACTTCACGAACGCCGGGCTCGGCGAGGCGCGAGGTGAGCACGGTGACCCACGCCGAGTCGGCCATCGGGTCTGACGGAGCGTTGGCCACGAGCGTCGTCACCGTCTCGATGGGCGCCGAACCGAGGTGACGAATCGCGGCTTCACGCACGCGGGCGTCGGCGTCGACGGCGAGCGGCTTCAACGCGTCTTCGTCTCCCAGCGCACCGAGCGCGTGGGCTGCCGTGGCGCGCACGAGCGGGTTCGAGTCGTTCGTCGCGCTCTTCACCTGCGGCAATACCTCGGGCCGCCCGCTCGCCGCGAGCGCGTCGAGCCACATCGCGCGACGCTCCGCGCCCTGGGCTTGCGCGAAGCCTGTCTGCAGTCGGCGAGTGAAATCGGAACGCATCGCGTCGCCTTGCGGCAGGTGACGCGCGAGCGCGCCGAGCGTCATCGCGGTCGCGCCAACCTCGTCACGTGAGCGCGCGGTCTCGAACTGCGTGAGCGCGAAGGTGGCGCTCTCGGTCGTCGGCTCAGTCAGCAACGACAGCCGCTGCACGTAGAGCGGCCACGCGGCGTCGCCCCTCGCCGTCTGGCTGCTCAGCAACGTCACCAGCGAGTGCTGCGCCTCGGGCGTGCCGGCGTTGGTGAGCAGGTCGAGCGCGAGCGTGCGGCCGGGAACGCCAACCGTCGGGTCGAGGAACCACTTCTCGACCTCGGCACACAGCGCCGGGTTTGCCGCCAGCAACGCCGTCGCGCGCCGCAGCCAGCGGGCGTGGTCTGGCATCTGGCCCGTGCGGCCGAAGTTCGAGAGGTCGTCGAGGAAGGCCTGCGCCGTCAGGCCGTCGATGCGCTGCGCCCGCGCCGATTGCTCTGCGCGGCTCGAGAGGGCGAACCGCTCGTGCGCGACGAACGAGGTCGGCTGCTGCCACGGCGTCGAGGGCACTTCACATGGCGTCAGCGTCAGCGACTCATCACTCTCGAGGGCCAGCGCTCCCCCGACGCCGCGCCGGCCCTCGAGGTGATGCTTCAGCGAGCGCGTGGTGAAGAAGCCGTTCCACCCCATCGCGTCGACCCCGGTGACGGTGATGGTGGCGTCGCCCAGGCCCTGGAGCGCGGGCTGTGAGACGAGCGTGCGTCGAAAGCCCGAGCCGTGACGCGTGTAGCGATACGAGCCCGAGCCGTAGCGGTTCGGCTGCGTGACCGTGCGCTCGGCCCAGGCCGCCTGCACGTCGACCGAGAGTTCGTCGTGCAGCGCCGAGAGCAGATGGACCACGAGTGGGTCCGCCGTGCCCTCGGCCTCCATCGACGTGACGCGGCCGTTCTGGTCGACGTGCAGGCGCACCGTGCGCTCGAACGCCTCGGCGGGAATCGGCAGCGTCTGACCGAGGAACGAGAGCGCGTTCAGCTGCACCTGCTCGAGTCGGGCTTCGAGCAGACCGTCACGCACCGGTCGCAGCCGCAGCATCGCGCTCAGGTCGAGCTGACTTCGTTGAAGCTCGCCCGCGACCTCGGTGCGGTCGGTGGCGCGCCACTGCACCTGCCACGCGCGCTCGCTCGTCAGCGAGAACTGGAACGGCTGTGAATCGTTCGTGTCGTGACCGCTCCACACGAGGAGCGCCGTCACCACCAGGCCTGCGAAGACGAGGAGCGCGCGTCGCATGGTCTCAGTACCTGGTCGCGAGCTGGAGGAGGTCGAGGCGCAGCGCCGGCACGTACTTGAGCTCGAACAACGTCGCGTCGGCGATCTGCGGGCCACGCCAGCTGATGAGCTCACGCTCCGAGCTCTTGCCCAGCACGCGGCCGAAGATGGCGACGCGCCCGTCGAGCGCGGTGAGGTTCAGCTTCAGGTTCGTCTCGGCCTCGAGCGAGACCTGCGCCTGCTGGTCCATCACGGTCTGCACCCGCAGCGAGAGCGGCAGCGACGCCTTCACCAGCGTCACCTCACCCTTGATGCCCACCTCGATGACGTACGCGTCGACGCTCGCCGTCGCGAAGCCGTTGACCGAGATGAAGGGCGTGACGGTTCCATTCGCGCCGACCTGCAGCGTGTCTGACGCGGGGTTCTGGGCGCACGTGCGGGTGAGGCCACCAGTCACCTCGACGTTGAAGCCCTCGGTGCCCGAGACGCCACCCGCCACCTTCACGGGAACGCCGAACACCGGCACGACGACGACAGCGAGGGTGACCTTCTGGTCGCGCGACTCTCCGGTGCTGAGGTGGAAGGTGAGCGGCGTGCGCGTGTCGAGCGGCGCGTAGATGGGCGTGCCCAGCACCTCGACGCGGCGGTGCGTGAGCAGGTCGGTGTCACCGGGTGCGCCTTCGACCGACTCCGACCACGCGTGCGCGTCGGCCATCAACAGCGGCTGCGCTCTGCCGAGCACCGTCGCCTTCGAGTCGAAGAAGCCCTTCGCGACGAGCTGCGCCTCGCAGAAGCGCGTCTCGAGGTTGGTGAGCCCCCAGCCCATCGTCCACGAGTACTCGACGCCGAAGCGGTCGTTGCCGAGCTGCGCGCTGTCGCCGTGCCACTGCGAAAGCGTCGCTTTGCCAGTCGCGGGGTCGCGCGGCACCTCGAACGTCTTCGCCCAGTTCTCGATGGCGGTGAGCATGAAGTTCGCTTCGAAGGGCGTGCGCAGCCAGTCAGCGGGAATGACGGCGAGGCCCGAGCCGGTCGCGTTCGGAATGCCGGGGCCGCCCGGCAGCACCTGCTTCACCACGCCCGACGTGAAGCTGCCCGACGAGACGCGCATGCACTTGGTGCGCATCGGCTCGCGCACGCGGCTCATGTTCTGCTGCAGCCAGCGCTCGAAGAACCGCGGCGACCAGTCCCACCGGTTGACGAGCGACGTGCTGAGCGCGCCGCGAGCCTGGGCGTTGGTGAGCTCCACGGCGATGGCGAAGTCCATGATGCTCAGGTCGGAGTTCGCCTGCGCAGTGAGCGTGACGCAGTCGGGGTGCGTCGCGGCTCCGTGGTCGGCGACGCACGCCGCGAGCTCCGTCTCGTAGCGGTCGTAGCGGCCGCGGCGCGCGGCGAGCCGGCTCAGGTACGCCTCCTGCTCGGCTGCGAGCGAGTCGAGCGACTCGGGCGTGAAGAAGGCGATGAACCAGTTCCCGTAGAGTTGATGCGTGCTCCAGTTCCACGTGATGGACGCGGAGTACGGCGCGACGAAGGCCGCCCAGCTCGCGTTCGCCGAGGTGCCACCGTTCGGCATGCGCAGGTCGAGCGCCGAGAAGTACGCGTTCTTCGGCTGCGGGCCCGGCATCGGTATCGGCCCGACGTCGGCGCCGTCTGCGGTGCGCAGGTTCTGAAACGCGATGCCGCCGGTCGCATACGCAGCGCGGAAGACGTCGACGCTCGCCGCGCCGCGGGTGTTGTCTTCGAACTCGCTGAACGAGCGGAAGAAGTCGAACACGAGCTCGTCACACGAGCCGACGCGCGCGCCGTTGCCGCGCCACGCGAGGTGCGGGTCGACCATGAACGTCGAGCCGCCGCCCGAGAGCGCCGCCGTACGATGCCGCTCGATGACGTGCGCCGCCGTCGCCGTGCCGCCTGACATGAAGTGGCTGCTCGCGCCTTCGGGAGCCCACGCGGCGTACGTCGGCGTGTTCGCGCCCGAGAGTTGCTCGGCCACGCTCACGACCTGCTGCGGCGCCGACCAGGCCTGCTTGAGGTACTCCGCGCGCAGAATCGCGGTGCACTGCGAGGCACAGAGGCCCGTCGTCAGCGCGCCCGGCTGCTGACACTGCGAGACCGTCAGGCCCATGCAGCGAATGCCGGGGAAGGTGAATGAGAATTGAGCGTTCGCCGCCGTCGCGAGGCCCAGACACAACGAGAGGGTGAGTCGTTTCATGGCGGTGCTCGTTTGCAGGTCGTGCGCCGTCGAAAGAGGCGAGCCACCACGCGCGGTTGCAGTGGGTGTCACGCGAGGCGAACGAGATGTCACACGCGGCTGTGACAGCGGCGTTGGAGCGCGTGACAGCGCGACGCAACGACGCTGAATCAGAGGGTGGCACCGTGCGTGCTTTTCCGGCGGCGCATGACCACTGGACCTCTGCAGTCAGCCCTCGCTTCGCTTCCCTCCATCACGCGCACCGTCACGACCGCCGTCGTGAAGTCGGTCACGCCCACGCCGCCGCTCCCGGTGGTCGACACCGAGCGCTCCACCTTCGAAGGCCCGCGCGCGTCACTCGTCGACCTGGGCGTGCCGGGCAACATGAAGACCGACACCATGAAGAACACGCCGAACGGCGTCGTGCAGGACGCGGAAGGCAAAGCGAACCTCGTCGCTCAGGAGCTGCAGGCGCGTGCGCATGACGCTGCACTGCAGGCGCAGATTCCGGCCAAAGGCGTCGGCTTCGACAAATACCCGGGTGCTGCAGTCACTCCCGTCTACACGATGAAGCCGGGTGAGGTCGACGCGACGAAGCTCGAGAAGACCATCGACCAGTTCAAGCCGAGCGTGAACCCGCGCTACGTGCCGCGTGACGGCAACACGTTCTGCAACGTCTTCGTCACCGACGTCTGCCTCGCCACCGGAGCGCCCACGCCGAAGCCGCCGTACTCCCTCCGCGCGAACGAGCACGTCGACTGGCTCGGCTCGCCCGACGCGAAGAAGCAGGGCTGGAAAGAGGTGAGCGCCGAGGAAGCGCAGAAGCAGGCCAACAGCGGCAAGACGGTGGTGGCTGGCTGGAAGAACCCGAAGGCCGGTGAGTCAGGGCACGTCGCCATCGTGCGGCCGGGCACGTTCGACCCGGTCAATGGGCCCACCATCGCCAACGTCGGTGGTGACGCGAAGACGGGCACGCCGAACAACTTCGAGAAGGGCCCGCTCAACAAGGGCTTCTCTCCGTCGGCGGGCGTGAAGCAGTCAGACGTGAAGTACTTCGTCTACGAGGCGCCCGAGAAGAAGGCGGCCTGACGCGTCACTCGGTGACGGGCACGAGCTTCTTCTGAAGCTCTCCGAGGTCGAGCTGCAGCTGGGCGTCGTTTCTGCGCACCTGTTAGATTTTACGCACGCTGGCGAGCACCGTCGAGTGGTCCTTGTTGAATTTCTTCCCAATCTCGGGGAGCGACGACGTCGTCAGCGTGCGCACGAGGTACATGGCCACCTGCCGCGCGTGGGCGACGGGCTTCATGCGGCGCTCTCCGCGCAGGTCGTCGACGTTCAGCTTGTAGAAGCGCGCGACCTCTTTCTGAATCATGTCGGCGTCGAGCGCGACCTTCTCGGGCATCAGGTCGCCGAGCACCTGCGCGCAGAGCTCTTCGGTGAGCGGCTGGCCGGTGAGCGCGTGCACGGCCGTCACCTTGATGAGCGCGCCTTCGAGCTCACGCACGTTCTTCACCATGATGCGCGCGATGAAGTGGGCCACCTTGTCGGTGACCGCGATGCCGTCTTGCGTGGCCTTCTTCTTCAGAATCGCGACGCGCGCCTCGAACGTCGGCTCGTGCACGTCGGTGATGAGCCCCATCGCGAAGCGGCTGCGCAGGCGGTCTTCGAGGCCGGGAATCTCGCTGGGCACCGTGTCGCTCGTCATCACGACGGCCTTGCCCAGCTGGTGGAGCGCGTTGAACGTGTAGAAGAACTCGTTCTGCGTCTCCTGCTTCTTCCCCAGGAACTGGATGTCGTCGATGAGCAGCACGTCGCACTCGTCGCGGAAGCGGCGGCGGAACTCGGTCATGCGCTGGTCGCGCACCGACTCGATGTACTGGTTCGTGAACTCTTCGCTCGAGAGGTACGTGACGCGGAAGTGCGGGTTGCGCGCGAGCACGCGGTTACCGATGGCGTGCAGCAGGTGCGTCTTGCCCAGGCCCGTGCCGCCGTAGATGAAGAGCGGGTTGTACGCGCGGCCCGGGTTCTCGCTCACCGCGTGCGCCGCCGCAGCCGGCAGCTGGTTCGCCTCGCTGACGACGTAGCTGTCGAAGGTGAACTTCTCGTTGAGCCGAATCGCGTGCCGCAGCTGGTTGACTGGAGGTGCTGACGGCAAACTCGCCCGCGG
>JAEUJR010000881.1 GCA_016793585.1 Archangium sp. | reverse complement strand
AATGACGGCGGCGCGCATCGAGAGCGGCGCGGCGAGCGTGAACAGCTCGAGGTTGAGCGCGAGCGAGGGCTCGATGGCGACGCTGGGCAGCTCACCGACCTTCGCGCCGTCTTTCACGACGACGAGCTTCGGCATCGCGCGCGTCGAGGTGGAGGTGATGACGAAGGTGGAGCCGTCGTCGCTCATCACGGCGCTCTCGGTGACGCGGCCTTCGGAGAGCGTCTTCACGCGCTCGACCGGGCCGCCGTTGACGGTCTTGAAGAGCAGCGACTGCGTCGGGTCGTCACCGCCGAGGAAATAGAGCGTGCGCGATTTGGGCTCGAAGCCGACGAGACCGAGCTCTCCGCGAGAGTGAGCGTCGACCTTCACCCAGGTGACGGGCGAGGAGCCGTCGGCCTTGCGCAGCTCGAGCTCGTGACCCCCGTTGCGCTCGGTGTCCCAGAAGAAGCCGGAGCCGTCGGGCAGCCAGTGCGGCATGTCCTGGTTGATGTTGAGCCACGCGGCGTCTTCTTCGGCGAGCAGCAGCGTCGACTTGCCCGTCTTCGGATCGATGGCGAGCAGCTGCGATTTCGTCTGCTCGCGGTTCTGCACGAGCACGCTGAGGGCTCCGGCCTTCGGCCACTTCACGGTGTTGAGGTACGGGAACGCGGCGTGGTCCCACGAGATGTCGACGGCTTTTCCGCCCGTGATCGCGATGATGGCGAGGCCGACGGTGGCGTTCTTCTTTCCGGGGCGCGGGTAGAAGAAGCGCTCGGTCTCGGCTTCGGGGTGCATCGGGTCGGCGATGCCGAAGCGCTCGAGGCCGGCGTGATCGGTTCTCTGGAAGACGACGTGTTTGCCGTCGGGAGCGAACCAGAAGCCCGAGAAGCGGCTCATCTCTTCCTGGGCGACGAACTCGGCGAGGCCGTTGGGCTTCTCGTCGGTGCCGCCGGTGGTGACGCGTGATTCCTTGTTCGAGGCGAGGTCGACGACGTGCACGTCGTTGTTGCGCACGTAGCCGACGTGCGTGCCCGCGGGAGAGAACTTCGGGTCGATGCAGGCGCCGTCACCGGTCTTGAGCTGGGTGACCTTCTTCGAGGAGCGCTCGACGACGTAGAGCTTGCCCGAGAGCACCACGAGCAGCTTCGAGCCGTCGGAGGAGAGCTGGTAGCTGGTGAAGCCGCGGGCCGAGACGCGCTGACGTTCGAGGCGGGCCTTCTCGGCGGCGGTGAGCGTCTCGCTGGCGCCCTGGAGCAGGGTGTCGGGCGTGAGCAGCTCTTTGGTCTCGCCGGTGGCGACGTCGAACTCGTAGAGCAGCTGGCGCGAGTCTTTCGGCGCGGAGCGGAGGAAGAACACGCTCTTTCCGTCGGGCGAGAACTTCGGCTTCTCGGGCCGGCCCGCGAGGTAGCGGCGCGTCTCGGCGTACTCACGAAGGAACTGCGGGTCGGCAGCGGTCGTCGTCGCAGCGAGAATGGTCGTCATGATGATCACGGGCGCGGTGCATCGCGCAGCCGTGTGCGTTCGGCAAGCGTCACCGTGCGCGTCGTGATTTCGTCCACAGCGAGTCGATGGGCACCGCGAGCAGTCGGTCTCCGAAGGAAAGCGTCTGCCGCCCGGTGTGGAACACGACACCGAGATGGAAGTTCTCGCCGACGCGCTGCTGTAGATGACGCATCGGCGCGAAGTCGTCGCTTCGAACAGTCTCGCCCGACTTCACCTCGAACGCAGCGACTCGCCCGTCAGCTGCCTCGAGAACCGCATCGACTTCGATGCCATCGCGAGTGCGGTAGTGATGAAGCGTTGCGCGGGTCTCGCTCCATTCGAGCTGACGCGCGAGTTCGCCGAGCACGAACGTCTCGAGCAGCGGACCCAGCGCCGTGTCGTCGTCCATGAGGCGTTTCACCGACCTTCCGACGAGATGTGCACACAGGCCGCTGTCCACGAAGAGCACCTTGCTGAACTGAACCGTCCTCGTCGTCGTCGAGGCACTCCACGAGGCAATGCGCTTCATGAGAAACACCTCTTCGAAGAGGCTCAGGTATCGGTCGATGGTGGTGGTCGGCTGCTTCATGTCGGAAGCCAGTCCATCGACCTTGAGCAATTGCCCCGATCTTCCTGCGACGACGCGCACGAGCGATTGAAGGACATCGCGCTTCTGGATCTCGGCAAGTTGGCGAACGTCTCGGTCGATCAGGTCGGCGAGATACGCTGAGAAGAACCTCGAGCGTCGCCCTTCATCGCGACGGACCGCCTCTGGGAATCCGCCGCGGGTGACGCGCTCGACGTAGCCGGCACGCTCCTCGAGACCGCCACCCGAAAGCCGAGGCTCGTCTTTGAAGACTCTGTCGATGAAGTCGTCTGCCGTTCGGTCGATCTCACCTTGTGAAAACGGCCAGAGCTCGATCGTCTCCATTCGGCCGACCAGCGCGTCGGGCAGGTCGCGAAGGCCCATGAGCCGCGCCGACCCGGTGAGCAGGAACTGCCCGGGTCGATCGTCGTCGTCGACGATGGACTTGATGGCCAGCATCAACTCGGGCGCGCGTTGAACTTCGTCGATGATCATCAGGCCGTCGTGGCGGACGAATCGCAGCGGGTCGGCCTGCGCCGCGTTCAGTTCGATTGGCTTGTCGAGGCTTCTGGTCGTGAAGTCACGCTTGCCCTTGAGGGCGCGTTTCACCAGCGTGCTCTTGCCTACCTGTCTTGCGCCCGTGATGGCGACCACTCGGGTGTCAGACAAGGCTGCCGACAGCCGTGCTTCGGCTCGACGTGGAGCGTAGGTGGTCACGGCCCGCATCATGTCGGTTCGTGGACCCCGTGCCAAGATGGCGTGGGTAATCTGCCAGCATCTAGGTGGGTAATCTGCCAGCAATCAGGTGGGTAATCTGCCAGCAATCAGGTGGGTAATCTGCCAGATGCTGCGTGGGGAATCTGCCAGGCCTCAGCGGCGGGTCTGAGCGTGCGTCGCCGAGATCGACTCGGCATCTCGTTCGATCGCGAGCGCCCAGCACGCTCGCGCTTCGACGAGCCGACCGGCGTCACGGAGCACGTCTCCCAGCGCGAGCCAGCTCGCTCCGCCCTGACACTTCCAGCGATGTTCACGCGCGAGCACGAGCGCCTTCAGCGCCTCGTCGACGCGTCCGCTCTGCACGAACCAGCGCGCCTCGAGGAGCAACAGGTTCCGCTCCGTCGACGCTCGCACGGTCACGCGTCGGCACTCGTCGATCGCCGTGCGCGCGTCGTCGAGCCGGCCCAAGTTCAACAGCACCAACGTTCGCGTGAGAAAGACCTCGGCTTGAAAGTCGAGCCCGAGATCGGCGGCGGTCACCGACTGCACAATCTTCAGCGCGGTCACGTGATCGCCCGTCGTCGTGTGGAGCCAGGCAAGGGCAGTCTGTGCTCCCGCACGCACGAGCGCTCCTGCGTCATCACCGGGACCGGGATCAAGCAACGCCCGCGCACGCTCGAACTCGCCCTGCTCGACGAACGCCTCCGACAGGTTGATGCGATTGAGCCACTCGAAGTCACCGGGATCGCGCTCGTCACCGACCCCGATCGCAGCGCCTTCTTCCACCGCCTCGCGGTATCGACCGAGCGCCACCAGCATCAACAGTCGATCGATCGGCCACGACTCCTCGATCGCGTCGCGCAGCGCTTCGGCATCGCCCGCGC
>JAEUJR010000845.1 GCA_016793585.1 Archangium sp. | reverse complement strand
CGTCTTGTTGGCGAGCGGCGCGAGGGCCTCGATGGCCTCACGCATCATCGGAGCGATGGCTTCGAGCCCTCCGAACTTCACCGCCTCGGGTTGATCTCCGTCCTCCAATCGCAGCTCGACCACGCCGACGAGCAGCACGTGGCCGACCGAGACGAAGGCTTCACCGATGCGCGAGCCGGCCAGCCTCGTGCCGTTCTTCGACTGCAGATCCTTCACGTACAGCGCCTCGCCCTCGGTCGAGAGCTCGAGGTGGCGGCGCGAGACGGTGGGGTGATCGATGACGACGTCGTTGCCCGGAGCGCTGCCGACGGTGACGCGGCCGCGGGTGAAGGCATGGCGGGCGAGGGTCACGCCGTCGGCCCGCGCCACGAGACGCACGCGGGTCGGCAGCTTCACGAAGTCGGCAGAGACGGGGCGCGTGCTGCTGGACGTCATCGTCACACCTTCTTACTCGGCATGGCGCTCACTGCACCCGCTCGAAGACGTGCAGGCCCTGGCGGTTCATGCGATCGGTGGCGGCCAGCGTATTCGACTCGACGTAGTCGCTGACCGAGGTGGTGCCGTCGCCAGTGGTGATGGCGGTGTGGCCGTACTTCGAGCCCGCGCGGGTGTTGGTGCGATCCCACGTGAGCACGAGGCCCGGCGTCTTCAGCGCGTCTTCGAGTGACATGTTCACCTCGCGGAAGCCGGCCTTCTGAATCGAGTTCTTCAGCTGGTTCGCGTGGCCGTAGATGCGCACTCCGGTCGTGGCGAGAATCGCCCGGTTGACGGCCTTGGCGCAGTTGCCCGTGCCCGGCATCGTCTTCTCGACGGCGTTGATGTTGCCCACGAGGTCCTTCGACGATCGCGCGTTGGTGCTGGTGCGGCCGTTGAGGCCCAATGAGCGCTGGTAGTCGCGCAGCGCCTTCTCGGTGCGCTTGCCGAAGACGCCGTCGATCTTGCCGGGGTTGAAGCCCGCGTTCTTCATCGTCTGCTGAAGCTCACGAACGCGATCGCCCTTCGCGCCGCGCGAGAGATCGTAGCCGGGCATCGACGCGCGGTCGGCAGCGCGCGCAGCCGCCATCGAGCCCGGGCCGGCGATGGTGCGCCCCGAGTAGCCAGCCACGCTGGCTCGATCGAGCGCGCGCCCAGCGGCCATCGAGTCGAAGGAGCTGCGGCCCGAGTAGCCGGCGACCGATGAACGATCGAGCGACCGGCCAGCGGCCATGGAGCCGGGGGAGGAGATGCTTCGCCCGGAGTAGCCGGCGATCGACGAACGATCGATCGAGCGCCCAGCGGCCATCGAACCCGAGCTGAACGAGCTGGTTCCGGAGTAGCCCGCCACGCTCGACCGATCGATCGACCGGCCCGCGGCCATGCTGCTCGACGACGGGCTGCTCCGCGTGCCCGAGTAGCCAGACACGCTCGAACGATCTGCCGAACGCCCCGCCGCCATGCTGCCGCTGCTGCTCGAACCGATTCCGCCAAGTGCCATGGTGTTCTCCGAAGAAAGACCGACCGTCTGAGGTGGTTTTCGGAGCGCGCAGCGGGCACGCCCATGCGGAAAACGACAACGCCCGCGTCACCGTGTGGACTCGGAGTCACAGGCGCGCGGGCGCAGAAACGACTGAAAGAACGGCTGTTTCAGGACGCGGGAGCGATGGGGGCGCCACGCTTCGCGAGCATCTTGAGGAACGCCTGGAAGTACACCCCAGCGCTCCACACCGAGAACGCGGTCGACAGGTAGACCATGAACTTGCCGACGAGGTTGAAGTTCACGGGGTACCACGCGAAGCCGAAGAACATCGGGTGCGTGTAGTGAATGCAGAGCGAGACGATGCCCACGAGCTGGAGCGACGTCTTCCACTTCCCCTCCTGGCCGGCGGCGATCACCATGCCTTCACTCGCCGCGATCTGCCTCAGACCCGTCACGATGAACTCGCGCGAGAGCAGCACGATCACGATCCACGCGTGAATGCGGCCCAGACGCACCATCATCACCAGCGCCGCCGCGACGATCAGCTTGTCGGCCAATGGGTCGAGCAGCTTTCCGACGACGGTGATCATGTTCCAGCGCCGCGCGAGGAAACCGTCGATGACGTCGGTGACGGCGGCGAGCGTGAACAGCGCCGCAGCCAGGTACGAAAAGAACGGGTCGGCGTCGTAGGTGAACCAGACGAAGAGGGGGATGATCGCGATGCGCCCCATCGTCAGCATGTTGGGAAGGTTCCAGAACTCCTTCAGCAACGCCGAGGGTGGGCGGCTGCGACGCTCGGCCTTCTTCGCCTCTTTTCGGGCGAGCTTGTCGGCCTTCTTGCGCGCCTTCTCTTCACGCTTCTTGAGGCGGGCCTCCTGCTTGAGCTGACGGGCGGTCTCTCGATCCATCGGTCAACCTGGAGTCACCAGCAGGGCATACCCGTCTCCGGTCAGCTCGACAGCACCTTGTCCGGCGAACCCGGTCAGACGGGGAGACACGCGGCCGAACCAACCCACGAGCCGCTGGAGCGGAACGACCATGGGTTCACCTGGCGGCACCGCGAGCGACTTCATCGCGCCGTTCAGCTGCAGCAGCACACGGCCGTCGCCCGAGAGGTGAACGAGATCGAGGTGCAGCTTGCCCTCGTCGTCAGCGAGGCGGCCGTGCTCGAAGCCGATCGTCTCTTCGAAGCCGAAGACGCGCTCTTCGCGCAGGTACGCGCTGTCGTCGTTGAGATCGAGCGCGTGGAAGCGTGCGGTGCCCATCTCGAGGTGCACGACGCCGTGACCCAGCAGGCGCTGCATCTGGTTGGGGCCCTCGCCGAAGTTCGCCTCGGTGGCCTTGCCTCGCGCCCGTTTGTGCTCGGGGCGCGCCGTGACGCTTCCCACGATGGCGACCAGGTTCGTCATTCGCGTCAGCATCTGGCCATTCACCGAGACCGCCAGCCCGTGCGGGCCGACGTGGAAGGGGCCGGCCTGCGGCTGCTCGATGTCGGAGGTGCTGGCGCCCAGCTCGACGAGCGTGCGGGCCTCCATTGGCGAATAGCCACGGCCCGGTGAAGACGGTGGCGGCGGCGGCGCAGAAGGCGGAGGCGGGTTCTCGGGCGTGAACTGCGAGAGCGGCTGGGCGACCCACTCGGGCTCGGGCGCGGGCTGCTCTGCCGGCGGCTCGGTGTACTGCTGCTCGGCGTACTGCTGCTCGACCGGTTGCTCGGCGTACGACTGCTCGACGTACGACTGCTCGACGTACTGCTGCTCGACCGGCTGCTCGACGTACGACTGCTCGGTCGGCTGCTCGGTGTACTGCTGCTCGACCGGCTGCTCGGTGTACTGCTGCTCGACCGGCTGCTCGGAGTACTGCTGCTCGACCGGCTGCTCGGTGTACTGCTGCTCGACCGGCTGCTCCGCGTACGTTTGTTCCGCGTACTGCTGCTCCGTGTACTGCTGCTCGGCGTACGACTGCTCACCGAATGACTGCTCGATCGACGAGGCCTCGGAGGGCACTTCGGTCTGAGGCGCGTCGGTCGGGGCGACGTCGGCGAAGTTCAGCTCCTGGTTCGGATCTGGCGGGACGTTCCAGCTCATGTCCTGCGCTGCGACTGGCGCGGTCGGGGCCTCGGGAGGAACTTCAGGCGGGGGCTCGGGAGCGAACGCCGCTTCAGGCATCGGCTGGGGAAGCGGTGACGCGCCCGAGGCATTCTTCGCGGCGTTCCACGCGGGATCTTCAGCGGCCGGGTCGAGGGTGGTCTCCATCGTGGGCTCGGCCGTCGGCGCAGACGGTGGCGGCGTGAGGCCCGACGCTGCGTCCCAGCTGTTGACGCGCGGCGCGATCCACTCGCGGGGCGCCGGCGCCACTTCTGCCGTCGCCTCGATCACCGGCATCTCTTCCGAGACGGTGCCTTCGGTGATCGGCAGCTCCTCCGAGACGGTGCTCTCGGTGGCCGGTGGGTCACCATCCATGCCGAACTGCGCACCCCAGTCGCGCTCGAGGCGCGGCCCCGACGGCGCGGGTGCAGCGATCTCGACTTCGGCGGGCATCTCCATCGGCTCTGGTGGCGGTTCGGCGACGAACGCTTCAGGCGGAGGCGGAGGTGCCTCGGCCGGCTCGCCCTCCATCGGCATCGCCTCGACCGGCGCACTCTCGAACGACTCGACCGCAACCTCCGTCGCAGGGGCCTCGACGGGCGCGGGGTTGGGGTGCTCCCCCGAGATGACGTCCGAGTCCATCACCTCGGAGTCGC
>JAEUJR010000825.1 GCA_016793585.1 Archangium sp. | reverse complement strand
GACCGTGCCCAGGAATTCGCCGCTGGAGAGCATCCCTCGTTCGAGCGAATGGCTCGAACACCGCTTCTCGCTCCGAGAAGTCCACGCCCAACCCGTCGTCGTCGACGCGAAGCACGCAATGGCCGCCTGTTCGGGAGACCTCGAGCCTGACCGAGTCGCCGAACTTGAGGCCGTTCGAGACCGCGTTGCTCACCATGCTGCCGAGGAGAACCGCGTCACCGCGGACCAGCGCGTCACCATCTCCCACCTGAACTCGTGACCGCTGGTCCAGCGGCAGCGCATGGACGACGTCCTCGATGAGATCGCGGAGCGAGAGCACCTCCGTCGCACTGCGCTCCGAGCGGAGCGGCACGGACAGGATGAGCAGGCGTTCCACCAGCGCTGAGAGCTCTGCAACCTTGCGTTGCGCGACGAGCACGCCCTCGCGAGCCGCCGACTCGCCGACCCCCTCCACCAGCAGCTCGAGTTCGGCCTGAATCGTCGTCAGTGGTGTGCGTAGCTCATGAGCGGCGTTGGCGGCGAAGCGCTGCGCCTGCGCGAGCGCACGCTCGACGCGCGCGACGAGCTGCACGAGGGTCGTGCGCAGCGCATCCACCTCGGCGATGTGCTCCTCGTCACCGAGACTCGCCTGCGTCAGCGCGTCCACGTCGAGCTGCGCGATGCGCTCCCGAAGCCTCGTCAACGGGGCCACGAGGCGTCGGGAGACCGGCCGGCTGGCGGCCAAGGCGAGCCCGGCGGCCAACAGGGCAGCGAGGAAGGCGGAGCCAGCGAGCAGTGGCATCGGCTGCGAATGCGCGCCTCCGACGACAGCAAAGTGCCCGCTCGAGGACGACGCACGACACACACGCAGGTCCCTCGCGCCGAGGGTGGCGCAGCCAGGTGAAGCCGGCAGCTCGGCAAGGCGCTCGCCCGCGACGAAGGCGCCGTCCTGGTCGTAGACGGCAAGGAGCATTCCCGTGTGCCCCAACTCCTCCGCTTCGTCGTGTTGGACGCGGCGGACGGCTTCGAGGTCGTCGCCCTCCTTCGCAAGCTCCTCGGCGAAAGTGACCGCCGCCTCTTCCAGCCGACGGTCTTCGGCGCGCTGAAGGACGAGACTCGCCACGATGGTTGTCGTCAGGGCGACCAGCAGCGCCGCTGCCGAAGCGGCAAGTGCAGCCCCGAAGGCGACTCGCTGAACGATGCTAGCGGCCATGTCGGCCTTCTTCCGCGAGCGCATACCCCTCACCTCGAAGGGTTCGAATCAGCTCCGCGCCCAACTTTCGGCGAAGCCTGCCGACGAGCACCTCGAGGCTGCTCGCGGCCGTCTCGCTTGCCTCTCCCCAGACGCTCTCGAGCAGGTCGGAGCGAGAGACCACGCGACCCAAGCGTCGAACGAGGACCTCGAGAATCGACCACTCCCTCGAGGTGATGGCGATGGGTTGTCCTTCGCGGGTCGCGTGGCGACCTGCGAAGTCGAGCCGCACGTCATCTCGCTCGTACGTGAGTCCGCGTGGCAACGCACCTCGTCGGCCAAGGGCGCGGACCCGGGCCCGGAGCTCTGCGACCGCGAACGGCTTTGCGAGAAAGTCATCGGCACCCGCGTCGAGCCCTTCGACCCGGAGGGCGACCTGCGAGAGCGCGGTGAGCAACAGGATGGGAATCGAAGCCCCCTCCGCGCGGAGTTCCCGGCAGAGCTCGAGACCAAACCCGTCGGCGAGGCGGAGGTCGAGCACCAGCAGGTCGATGCCCTCGGAGACGCGCCGCCGCGCGGCCTGGAGGTCCTCTGCGGTGGTGACGGCGTGACCATCAGCCCGCAGCGCCCGCGCGACGACGCTCCGCACTTCGGCCTCATCGTCAACGACCAGCACCCGCATCGGCTTTCCTCCTGTGCCCGTTAGCGCGCGGGGCCATCCCCGGCGTCGGGCACTGCACCGCGCTCGTCATAGGCGATTTCTCGCAGTCCCCTGGCCGTTCGAACCTGAACTTCGTAGCTCGTCTTGCCGTCCCTGGTGAGGCGCTCGACCCCCATCACCGTGGCTTTGCTGAAGCGGGACGAGCGGTGCGCCTCTTTGACAGGCGCCGGAAGTTCCTCGAAGCGGAGCTGCTCTTCCTCGGCGAGGATGACGCCCTGTGACGAAACTTCGACGCTGAGTCGCCTCGTCTTGTCTCCCTCCTTGATCTCGAACTCGGCCTCGTACTGCACAGCAGCGCCGCGCCGCTC
>JAEUJR010000820.1 GCA_016793585.1 Archangium sp. | reverse complement strand
GGTGTTGGCCAACACCACGACGGCCATCGTTCGCAACGACCTGCCCGCCGACGGGTGCTCGTACCCCATCGAGTTCAACCAGCTGCGCTATGCGCCGAGCCCTGCGTCGAAGCCGCGCGTGCGTAGCTTCGCGCAGCAGTTCGGCGCGAACCCCGCTGTCATCGAGTACGAGCTGACGAACGGTGTCGCCGAGGTCGAGTGCGGCTGGGGCGTCAAGGAGCAGCTGCCCGAGATCGAGGTGCTCTCGATTCGCGCGCAGAACTGATCACTCGGTGATGTCGTTGACGTCGTTGTGCGGCGTTCCGGCAGGAACGGTCTGACCGCCGATGACGCGATCCTTCGTCGACACCGTCCACACGTCGATGGTGTCGTCGTTGTCGATGTTGCCCGCCGCGACGATGGTGATGGAGCACGCCGGGCATTCACCCTCGAGGCCCGAGTCGGCCCAGATCTCCTGCGGCACGCCCTTCTCGATCGCGTCGTTGTCGATGGTGGGGAACTTCTTGTTGTCGGCCTTCACGCCCGAGCCCTTCGTGCCGCCGGCCTCGGCGAGCTCGCCGTCGGTCGAGAACGAGTACATGTACCGGTTGCCGGGCATCGCGCTGAAGCCCACCTCACCGATGTCGGCCGAGTACTTCTGGTTGCTGTCGAAATAGAACTTCTCGGACATGTAGGCGGACTTGAGGTTGGCCTTCGCTTCGCTCTGCTTCGACCGCGACTGGAACTTGATGAAGTTCGGAATCGCGATGGCCGCGAGAATGCCGACGCACGGGCAGGCGAGCGCCACGACGACGACGACGATGACGACCGCCGAGACACCGCCCTTCTTGGGCTGCGGAGCGGGCGCCGGCATCGGGTTCGACATGGGGTTCGGGGTCATGGCCGCGCACCGTAGGAAATCCGCCGTGGCTCGTCGCGCTTGAAGCACCCGCGCGCTACCGCTACGCGTCGCGCATGCGAACGATGCTGCTGTCGATGCTGCTCGCCCTGCCTGCGCTCGCCGAACCAGCGCGCGCCTTCCCCTGGCCCGTCTCCACCACGACGCTGAAGAACGGCCTCACGGTGATGCGGGTGCCCTTCAGCTCCCCGGGACTCGTCGCGTACTACACGGTGGTGCGTGTCGGTTCGCGCAACGAGGTCGAAGCGGGCCACACCGGCTTCGCGCACTTCTTCGAGCACATGATGTTCCGCGGCACGAAGCGCTTCCCCGAAGGTGCGCGCTCGTCACTGCTCGGCAAGCTGGGCTTCACCGAGAACGCCTTCACCAGCGACGACGTCACCGTCTACACGATCAACGGGCCTTCTTCGCAGCTCGACACCCTCGTCGACGTCGAAGCCGATCGTTTCCGCAACCTCGAGTACGCCGAGGAGCCGTTCAAGACCGAAGCCGCCGCCGTGCTCGGCGAGTACAACAAGAACGCGGCCAACCCCGCCCTGCGCATCGAAGAAGAGGTGCTCGCCGCGGCGTTCACGAAGCACACCTACCGGCACACGACGCTGGGGTTCCTCGACGACATTCGCGCGATGCCGACCCGCTACGAGTACTCGAAGCAGTTCTTCAAGCGCTGGTACACGCCCGACAACTGCGTGGTGATCGTCGTCGGCGACTTCGACGACGCGAAGCTGATGAAGACCATCGAGGCGCAATACGGGCCGTGGCAGGGCAAGGCCGCGAAGGTGACGATCCCCGTCGAGCCTGCGCTGAAGGGGCCGGTCGAGGCGAAGGTGCGGTGGACCTCGCCGACACTGCCGCGCTCCGCCCTGTACTACCGCACGCCGGCGTCGTCGCTCACGAACAAGGACGGCGCCGTGATGACGGTGCTCGCGCAGTACCTGGCCGGGCCGACCTCTCCGCTCTTCAAGTCGCTCGTGCTCGAGAAACAGCTCGTCGAGCGCCTCGCTCCGTCGTTCGTCGATCACCGCGACCCGAACCTCTTCGGCCTCGAGGTTCGACTGAAGGCCGAGCAGCACCGCGCCGAGGTGAACGCCGCGTTGAAGCAGGCCATCGACGAGCTCGCCAGGGGTACCGTCGACGAGAAGCGACTGACCGACATTCGAGATCACCTTCGTTTCGGGTTGCTGATGCAGTTCGAGTCTCCTGCCGAGGTCGCCGAGAACCTCGCGTGGACCACCGGCATTCTGGGAAGCCCCGACGCGCTCGAGCGCCAGCAGCAGCAGCTCGCCACCATCACGGCGAGAGAGCTGGTGGCCTTCGCCAAGAACCACCTGAGCGAGAAGAACCGCGTCACCCTCGAGTTCACCGTCGACGTGAAGAAGGAGACCCCGTGAAGCGCGCGCTGACGTTCTTGTTCCTCTCGGCGTGCGCGACGACGGCGCCTGCCCGCACCGAGCCCGTTGCTCCGCCCGTCGCGGCGCCTCCCGCCCCTGCCGCCGTGAAGGCCGACCTTCCGAAGCCGCTCGCCACGCTGCCTGCGATGAAGCTCGTCGTCCTGACCACGCCGGGCACACCGATCGTGAGCGTGCGCCTCGTCTTCCGCGCGGGCGCCGTCGACGACCCGAAGGGCCAGGAGGGCCTCACCGCGCTCACGACGCGGCTGCTGACCGAGGGCGGCACGAAGTCACTCTCGGCCGGCGAGCTGAACGACGCGCTCTTCCCGATGGCCGGCGAACTCGAGAGCGACACCGACAAGGAGTTCACCGTCATCTCGGGGCGCGTGCACCAGGAGCGGTTCGAGCGGTTCCTCGCGATCTTCGCCGACACGCTCGTCGCGCCGCGGCTCGACCCGAAGGAGTTCGAGCGGCTCAAGACCGAGCAGCTCAACGCCATTCGCAACCGGCTGCGCAGCGAGAACGACGAAGAGCTGGGGAAGATCACGCTCGACGCGCTGCTCTACGATGCGCACCCGTATCGCCACGCGAACGTCGGAACCGAGACGGGGCTCACGGCCATCACGCTCGACGACGTCGCGGCGCAGTGGAAGCGCGTGTTCACGAAGTCACGGCTCGTGGTGGGCGTGGCAGGCGCGGCCGACGAAGCGCTGGGGGCTCGGGTGGTCGCGGCGCTCAACGGCCTGCCTGACACGGGCGCGCCGCCGGTGGCCATCCCCGCGCCCGGCGCGACGAAGAACCAGACGGTGATCGTGAAGCGCGACACCGAGTCGACGGCGGGCTCGTTCGGCTTCTCGTACCGCGTGCGCCGTGATCACCCTGACTTTCCCCTGCTGTTCCTCGGGCTCTCGTACCTGGGCGAGCACCGCCAGGAGCACGGTGTCTTCTTCCGCGAGCTGCGCGATCGCCGTGGCCTCAACTACGGCACCTACGCCTACGCTGAGCACTACCGCCAAGATGGGTGGAGCTCGATTCCCCGCCCGAACATCGCGCGCACCGTGCAGGACCTCACGATCTGGCTGCGCCCGGTGGAGGCGAAGAACGGCGTGTTCGCCACCCGCGGGGTCCTCTACTTCCTCGATCAGACACTCCACTCGCCGCTGCCGCCCGAGCGCTTCGAGACCGCGAAGGGCTTCCTCATCGGCGCGACCCGGATCTGGACTCTGACCGATCAACGCCGGCTCGGCTGGGCGATCGACGAGCTGATCACGGGCACGCCCGGCCACCTCGAGCGCGTGCGTGAGGCGATCGCGAGCGCGAAGGCCGAAGACGTACAGGCCATGCTCCAGAAGCACCTCGACCCCAGAGCGCTCAACTTCGTCTTCGTGACGAAGGACGCCGAGGGGCTGCGTGACGCGCTGACGAGCCAGGCGCCGAGCCCGATCGTCTACGCGACGCCCAAACCACCCGAGGTGCTCGAGCAGGACAAGGCCGTCGAACGCCAGCCGCTGCCCATGACGAAAGACCGCGTGCGCATCATCGACGCGTCGACCGTGATGCGGTGATCAGCGCTCCCATGATCAGCCTGTAGCGGGCTGTGTTTTTGGGAGTCACCGCTTCGGCGGGTATAAGCGACGAGAGATGTCACGACTCTGTCGCGCGGTGATGGTGACGTGCCTCGCAGCGCTGCCCGCGCTCGCCGATGATCCGTTCGCGCGCGGCCTCGACGCGGTGCCGCTCAAGCTGACACCGCTCGCGAACTCGGGCCTGCAGCTCGACGGCGCCGAGTTGCGACCGAAGAAGTCGTGGCAGCTCAACGCGATTCTCGACCTGAACTTCGGCGTGATGGCGCTGAAGCTCGGTGATCAGCGCCTTGGCGACCTCATTCCCTTCCGCACCGACCTGCGCATCGGCGGCAGCTATCAGGTGCTCGATCGCCTCGAGGTCGGCGGCGAGCTGCCGATCGTGCTCCAGGCGAACGCATTCAAGCTGCTCAACGAGCAGGGCTTCTCTCAAGAGCCACCGCGCGCCGTCGGCCTGGGCAACCCGCGGCTGATGGGTCGCTTCCAGATCCTCAGGCAGTCGGAGATTCCCATCGTCAGCCTCGCGGCCGTGCTCGAGGCCCGCATTCCCATCGGTGACGGCTTCTCGTTCATGGCCGATCGCGGGCTGGTGGTGGCTCCGCGGCTCGCGGCCGAGCGTCGCTTCGGCCCGGTGCGCGTGCTGGCGAACGGAGGCTGGCGCTTTCGGACCGCGCCCGGTCAGTACCTGAACCTCTACGTCGGCCAGGAGTTCCTGCTCGGCGGCGGCGCGATCGTCGAACTGCCCGACTTCGGCACGTTCACCGGCAACCAGTTGTTGGGTGAGCTGAACCTCGCCACGCCGACCGAAGCGCCGTTCACCTTCCGAGATGCCGAATCGCTCAAGACGCCGCTCGAGCTGATGCTCGGTGCGCGTTCGACCGTCGCGAAGAACTGGAGCGTGCTCGTCGCCCTCGGCCGCGGCCTCGGTGAGAGTGGCTACGGGCGCGAGGCGTTTCGGCTGGTGCTCGGCGTTCGTTACGAGTTCATCGCCGAGCCTGATCAAGACGGCGACGGCATTCCCGACAAGAACGATGGCTGCCCCGCCGTCGCGGAAGACAAAGACGGGCACGACGACGCCGACGGCTGCCCTGAAGACGAGCCCGTGCTCGACAGCGACAAAGACGGCATTCCCGACAAGGAAGACGGCTGCCCCGAGGTCGCAGGCCCCGGCCCGCTCGACGGCTGCCCCGACAAGGACGGCGATCAGATTCCCGACATCGCCGACAAGTGCCCTGATCAGATGGGCCCGCCCGAGCTGCAGGGCTGCCCACCGCCCGAAGACGAAGAGCCGGTCGTGCTCGAGTCCGAGCGCCTGCGCATCAAGAACCAGATCCTCTTCGAGTTCGGCTCGAACAAGATCGACCCGCGCTCGTTCCCGCTCCTCGACGAGGTCGCGAAGGTGCTCGCCGCGAACCCGAAGGTTGGCCCGGTGCTCATCGAAGGCCACACCGACAACGTCGGCCCACGCTCGTTCAACATCGATCTGTCGCGCCGCCGCGCCAAAGCCGTCGAGGACTACTTGAACGGCAAGGGCATCGCGAAGGAGCGCCTGCGCTCCGATGGCTTTGGCTTCGACAAGCCGCTCGTGCCCAACGACTCACCGATCAACCGCGCGAAGAACCGCCGCACCGAGTTCCGCCTGCTCGACGAGGTCGAGGTCGACAAGTCGCCCAAGCCCGCGCCGAAGGCTGCTGCGCCGACACCTGCGCCCCCGCCTGCTCCGGTTGCGAAGCCGGCGCCTGCGCCAGCGCCCTCACCTGCTCCGTCGCCCTCGCCTGCTCCGAAGAACTAGCCGCGTCCGGGCGGCGGAGATCGTCCGCCCCGTTCGGCATCAACCTCGCTCGAGCACGCGTCGTTGCGAACGAGAACCCGCCGAGGGAGTCGGGCTTGCCCAAGCGCTCGTCGCGTTCGAGGAACGGGTGCGATTTCAGTTCGAGCGTTTCTCGAGCTTCTCTACGCGCGGTACGAGAGCCTCGAGCCGCTCGAGCGTCGCAGCGAATGACCGGGCTTGCGGGTGTCGGTTCGTCCACTCACGGTGACGCGAGCGCGTCATCCAACCACTTCTTCACGCGCCAGCCTTCGACCTGTCCGCGAGCGGCCTTCACGACTCTTCCCTGCGCGTCGATCACGTACGTCGTCGGCAGCGCCTGAACGAGAAACGCACCACCCACGGACTCGTCACCGATCAGCACGTACGGCCTGACCTCGGGGTGGTGTTCGAGCCACGGAGGAACGGTCGCTCTCGCCTCGCCCGGGTCCTCCTGATTGGCGGCGATGAAGACGACGCCGCGTGCCTCGTACTCCTTCGCGATGGCGACGAGCTCGGGCATCTCTTCGTTGCAGGGCGGGCACCACGTCGCCCAGAAGTTGAGCAACACGACCTTTCCCCGCAGTGACGAGAGCGCGAGCGGCGCACCATCGAGCTTCGTCAGGGTCACCTCGGGGGCCGGGTGCCCAGGCTCGAGCCCGTCACCGCCCATGAACTCCTGCACCGCGAGCGCCGCCGCGATGGCGAAGAGGCCACCGATGATGACGGTGTTGCTCAGCTGAAAGCCCTTCGCGGGCGGTGGTGGAACGGGAATCTCCTCGTCAGGCATCACGCCGCTCCAGGAACCGCACGATCGTCGAGAGCCCCGCGCGGGTCGTGCGCTTCAGCCAGGGCCGCTTCACCACTTCGCGCGCGAGTCGCGGTCCCTGCGCGTAATAGACGTCGACGAACCAGCGCCCTGCGGCGCTTCGCATCAGCCGGCGATCGCGAAACGCGCGCAGCACGTCGAGCTCGGGAGCCTCTTCACCGAACGCCACCGTCGCCACGAAGCACGGCCCACCCGAGCTCAGCCACAACACGCGGCTCGAGCTGAGGTTCAACACGCCGCGCAGCACCGACTTCGGCAGATAGAGGAACGCGACGAGATCGTTGCGCGCCACCTGCAGCTCACCTGCGCTGGCGTCCTCCACCTCGAGGCGCGTCTGGGGCCCGCCCAGCTCGGTCAACCGGAACGAGTACCGCCGCTTGTTGCCGCGCCGCTGCACCTCGAGCGAGCGCACCTCGCCGAAGTAGGCCGCCCACTCCGCCGCGCAGTGCGTGCACTTGAGCTGGTGCGTCGCCACTCGCGGTGAAAACGAGATCTCGCTCACCTTGCGGCACGACGGGCAGGGCACCTTCACCGTCATCGACTTCTCGGGGCGCGGGTCGAAGCGGCTCTGGCGCGACTCCACGTCGAAGACCTTCGGGCGAACTTCGTCACTCGCTGCGTAGAGCCGGCGCCGCCCCGACGCGAGCTGCTCGAGGCGCTGCGCGTCGACCCAGCTGGCCTCGGCGAGCTCGACCTTGCCCGACGCGATGTGATGGAGCGTCGTCAACCAGGCATCGAGCGCCGCCGTCCACGCTGCGTCGTTGGCCTGGAACGCCCGCGCCAACAAGGCCTCGCACTGCGGAATCGCCGCTTCCGCCGCGGCCCGCGCGGGGTCGTCCCGTCGCCGATAGACGGGAGGGTCGGGCAGGTTCGCGCAGAACGCCACTGCCTCGGCCCTCAGCAGCTCGGACACGTC
>JAEUJR010000819.1 GCA_016793585.1 Archangium sp. | reverse complement strand
GCCCGCCATCATGCCGCCGACGATGCCGAAGCAGCAGAGCAGCAGGCCCCAGTTCTTCGAGACGAAGTCGTTCGACAGCGACACCGACTCCGAGAACTTCGGGTACCACGACATCACGCCATTTCGCAGGAACCCGGTGCAGAACTCGATGGCGACGATGATCATGATCACCGGGTTCGAGAGCATTCGTACGAACACCGCGACGACGTCGGTGCCGGCGGCGCGCTGCGTGACGGGCAGCAGGAAGAACCCAGCGACGGCAGCCACCGCGAACGCGCCGAGCGTCGCAGGTACCCACGTCACCCCGAACAGCCCCGCGCCCTGGCTCACGGCGAACCAGACCAGCGCGAGCAACAGCACGAGCAGCACCTGCGAGGCCTCTTCACGAGCCGGCGCCGAGAGCTGATTGGTGGGGTCGGCCGCAGCGCCATCGCCGACGTCGAAGTCCTTGTGGCCCGCGTCGCTCGGCGAGTCCTGCACGGTGAAGAACGAGAGAATCGTCGCGCCCAGCAACACGAGCCCGGGAATCAACGCCACCATCCACGGAGAGGTGGGCAGGCCCTTGGCGATCGCGCGGCTCCAGTCGTAGCCAAAGTAGATGCCGAGCGAGATCAGAATGCCGAACACGCCGCCTTGTACGCCGCGCTCCCGCACGTGGAACCAGGCTGCGTTGACCTTGACGATCGAGACCGCGCCGAAGCTCTGAAAGTACATGTCGAGGCTGTAGAGAATCGCGAGCCACAGCACGAGGCCGCCTGGTGGCACCACGCCCTGCGCGACGTTCAGGTACACGAGGCCCGCCATCAGCAGGTTCGAGACCGCCGCGCCGCCAGCCGAGAGCAGCGTGGTGAAGCGGCCTCCGAGCTTGTCGGTGAGCGGCCCGTTGATGACGAAGGAGATGCCGTACACGAGGGTGCCGGCCGCGAAGATGATGCCGAACGCCTTGTTGTCGGTCTTCGAGCCGAGCGCCGAGGTGAGCGCGTTGACGTTGTACCGCCCGAAGTAGAGGAACGCGTAGGTGAGCCCGAGGGGAAACCAGTTCCAGAAACGGCGCACCTTGAAGGCTTCGGAGTGCCCGAGATCGACCTTGGGCAAGCGCCAGAGCACGAGCGCGATCACTCCGAGCAGGAGCACGATCGGAACCAGGTTCGACAGCCAGCCGGGCATGGGCACGTCCCCTCGGGAAAGCGGGCCGCTCGTCTCACACGCCTCCCGAGGCGTCAACGAACGGCTGGTGTCGCGCTAGCCCCCCGAATTCGTTGGTTCGTCGAGTTGTGCGTCACACGGCTGTCACGTAGAGTTCACCAACGTGGCAGACGACGGAAGCAGTCGAGAGCTCTTCGAGACCAAGCTCGACATTCATGACCGCAAGCAATTCGAGCTGAAGCTCGAGTACCAGCCGAGCGGCACCGACGATGAGAGCGAGTACCTGGTCGAGGCGACCTTCTTCGTGCCTCGCGCGCTCAACATCACGCCAGACACGTACCCGCGCGAAGACTTCTACGCCGACCTGCACAACTACGTGCGGTTCAAGACGCCGGTGCTCTCGTTCGAGGAGCTGCTGACGGGTGATCACTCTCCGCTCGTGCAGCTCGAGCAGCGGGTGACGTTCGGTGTGCTCGGGCCCGAGCGTGAGGTCGTCTACGACGCGAAGATGCTGGGCTGCGTGCTGCGCGGCGCCCTGCGGCGGTTCTCGAAGGGCATGAAGGATCACTGCGGCCGGCTCTCGGCGGGCGCCGAGGCCATGGCAGGAGAAGAGCTGCAGCGGCTGGGGCGGCGCTCCATCGACGCGACGCAGAAGATCCTGCAGCGGTTTCGCACCACGACGGCGGTGCTGGCCGAGAAGTACACACTCACCGACAAGTCGCTCGCGTCGTTGCGGCTGGTCGACGAGTACCTCTCGCTGCTGGTCGAGCACTTCTTTCGGCGCATCGTCGTGCAGATGGACGCGATGCCACGCACGGGCATCTATTCGGATCTGCGTCGCGAGATGATGGACGTGGTGATCTCCGACGAGAGCTACCGCAAGCAGCGGGGCTACGCGTCGGTGATAGCGCCCGACTCCGACAACGAGGAGTACACGCACCGCATCGGCTTCTTGAAGAAGTTCTGCATGAACATTCTCTTCCTCGAGGTGCAGCGCTCGAGCCCGAGGAAGGCGTGGGAAGAGGTGTTGTTCGCGCTGGCCGCCGGCCTCGCCATGGCGTTCGCGCTCGGGGTTGGTCTCTTCGCGCAGAACCGCTACCCGCAGGTGTCGTTCAACTTCTTCGTCATCGCCGTCATCGGCTACATGCTGAAAGACCGCATCAAGGAGGGCCTGCGCCGCCTCGCTGCGAGCTACGCCGGCAAGTACCTCTACGAACGCGAGACGCGCATTCTCGACCCCGTCACCCACGACGACGTCGGCATCTGCCGCGAGAAGATCGACTTCGCGCCGCCAGTCGACCCCGAGGTGCAGAAGCTCCGCGCGCAAGACGATTTGATCACCGCCGCACAGGGCGAGCTGCCCGAGAGCGTGATTCGCTACCGCAAGAAGATCGTCCTCGAGTCAGAGATGCTGCCGCGCATCGCCGACGGCATCGTCTCGGGTGTCACCGACATCATTCGCGTGAACGTCGATCGCATGCTCCACGACATGGACGACCCCGACTACACGCTCGACTACGTCGACCTCGAGGACTTCTCGGTCGAGAAGCTGCGCGCCTCGAAGGCCTATCGCGTCGACGTCGCGTTCCGCTTCTCGGTCGATGACGGCAAACACCGGCACACGACCGTGAAGCTCGTTCGGCTCGTGCTCGATCGAAACGGCATCAAGCGCATGAGCGAGATCTCGACGTCGGGCTCGAAGGTGATGGTGCCGTCGATTCCGCCCATCGCCGCGCGTCCGACGCATGTAATGCCCTGAAAAGACGGGCCGTCGGCATGTAGGCAACCTTGCGACATCTTCGTCGACAATGGTGCATGCCTCGCATCCCCAACACGCCCACCGTTCGCACGTTCACCGAGACCTGGACCGCCGACTTCAAGGAGGCCGTGAAGAAGGCCGCCGGGAAAGACGGGCGCCTGACGCTGAACGAAGCGAAGAAGCTCGCGGCATCGACCGGCCCTGAGAAGGCGTTCGCGGACAACGCAGTGAAC
>JAEUJR010000882.1 GCA_016793585.1 Archangium sp. | reverse complement strand
GCGTACGCAGTGCACACGCGCGACATGGTTCGTCAGTCGACCGTCGACTACCTGCGCCTCGTGCAGGTGCTGCAGACGTTCGACGGCTCCACGCGCTGGGAGTGGGACGTGAACCGCGACGGCGTGAAGGACCTCGCCGGAGACTTCGACGGAGACGGCGTCATCGACGTGGGCGCGGCCTCGAAGCTGTCGATGGGTGGCGGCTCGCTCGGCGGCATCATGAGCGCCCTCGTTGGTGGAACCGAGCCGCACGTCGGCGTGGTGGTGCCCATCTCGGCGGGCGCAGGCTTCGCTGAAATCGGCAATCGCGCCGCGCCCGGCGGCGTGAAGGAAGCGGTCTCGCTGCGCATGATGGGCCCGCTGCTCATCACCGAGAAGTCGGCTGACGGCCTCGAACTCTGGCAGTACCTGCCCAACGGCAACGGGCGCGGCAGGGTGAAGATTGGCCCCGTGAAGGCGACGCTGACCGAGGGCGACACGGCGGTCATCACGAACCTGGTCTCGAAGGAGTGGCGCTGCGCGCGCGTGCAGAAAGACGGCCTCGTTCGCGCGACGGTCTCGAGTGACGAAGGCAACGCGCTGAAGCTCGACTTCTACTCGGGTGTGCTGGCTCCCAAACGGCCCGAGGGCTGCGCGCTGCCGAAGGAGCAGCAGCCGTACCTGAGCATCACCACGTTCGGTGTCGACGCGAAGTGGCAGGGCCGCGACATCGCGCAGGGCGCTCCGCTCGTCGCGCTCGGTGACGGCTTCGGGCTCAAGCGCGGCACGCCCGAGCTGCGCCGCTTCATCGGCTTCGCGCAGACGCTGCTCGACGCGTCAGACCCGGTGAACTTCGCGCCGAACTACCAGCGCCGCATTCTCGAGTACGGCACCGGAGAGCGCGTGCGCACGCGGGCGCTCATCATGAACACGGTGGGAGACCCGGTCGTGCCTGTGGCCACGGGCACGGCGCTCGCCCGCGCGGCCGGCTACCTCGACCTCACCTCTCGTGACGCTCGGTACAACAAGACGGTGAACCAGGTGCTCGTCGACTCGCACATCATCGAGGGCGTCTCGCGCACGAGCCCGTACCTGAACTCCCGCGGCCAGCACGTGCTGATGGACATCGAGAACCTGTCGTCGACCGTGCCCGTGAACGATGGCTTCGACGTGCCGCGCCTGAACCCGCCGCTGCGGCACGTGTTCCCGAGCGCGACCGTCGGCGGCACCGTCGGCGTGCTGTACCCGATGCCGAGCCCCACCGGCCGTCACGGCTTCGACCTGCCCGACCCGAAGAAGACCTGGGACGACGGCACGTACCTGGTGAACATGCTCGCGCGGTACCTCGCCTCGGACGGAACGGTCGTCTCGTTCGATGGCTGTCAGCACACGTCGAGCTGCTCGTGGATTGCGCAGCCCGTCTCGGGGCCGTGACATGCGGGCAGTGCTCCAGCGGGTGAAAGAAGCGTCGGTGACGGTCGATGGAAACGTCGTCGGCGCCATCGGGCCCGGGTTGATGGTGTTGCTGGGCGTGGGCAAGGGCGACACCGACGCCGACGTCGACTTCATGGTCGACAAGGTGCCGGGCCTGCGCATCTTCGAAGACGAGGCGGGCAAGATGAACCGCTCGCTGCACGACGGCTCGAAGCAGCTGCTCGCGGTGAGTCAGTTCACGCTCTACGCCGACACGAAGAAGGGCCGGCGCCCGAGCTTCACCGACGCGATGCCGCCTGACGAAGCGAAGCGGCTGTATGCGTCGTTCTGCGAGAAGTGCCGCGCGGCAGGGCTGACGGTGGCCGAGGGCATCTTCGCCGCCGACATGAAGGTCGCGCTCATCAACGACGGGCCCGTCACCATCGTGCTCGACAGTCGCGAGCGTTGAGCCGATTTCATCGGTGAAATGCAGCGTTGCAATTCGCGACGCGCGACCGCTCTCAAGACTCCGAAGTCACGGGAGCGTGCGACTGGCGTGGAGGTTGCTCCGCCTCGGCCGTGTCCCGCCCACCGTTCTCCTCGACTCCGTCGTCTTCCCTCAAGCAGCAGCGACTCCCCGAAGGCCGCCTCGACAAGGCGCGCGCGTACCTCGACCTCGCGCGTGAAGACCTGGCCGCAGGCCGACTGCAGTCAGCCGAGAGCTTCGTGCGCCTCGCGGCAGCGATGGATCCTTCGAGCCTCGCCATCAAGGCAATGCTGAATCAGGTCGTGAGCCAGCGCGCGAGCCAACGCTGATCAGCCCATGCTCAGGTATTCGCTCGCGCGTGGGAGTTCCTTCAGCAGCTCAGCGGTGTGAACACCGGCGCCCGACCTCGGCGCGTTGGCCGCGAGCGTCGAGACGACCGAGTCCGCGAAGAACATGCCCAGCGGCGTGAGCGTGAGCGCGACGTCGTCGACGGCGACCAGTTGCTCCGCCGTGAGCGCGGCGAGGGGCTCAGCGAAGTCGTGCTGCAGCGTGGTGCCGAAGCACTGCGCGTACGTTCTGGCGTCTACGCGCGTGGTCGCCAGGCTGCGCGTGACGAACAACAGCCGCAGCGCCGCCTCGTCATACTGGAACAATAGGTCGTCACCCGACCACGCCGCGCGGCCCAGGTGTTTGCGGCGCAGCAGCTTGAGCCCGCGCTTCCGCGGCCAGTCGATGAACGTGGTGAGACTCATCGGCCCGAAGCCGAGCGCGTCAGTCTCGTCAGGAGCAAAGCTCGCGAGCTCGTAGCGAAAGCGCTTCGCGCCGAGGTCCTTCCGCTCGAAGTTCGTCAGCGTCGATTGTTCGTAGCCCGCGCGCAGCAGGCGTTCGCGCAGCGTGAGCCAGTGTTGTGCAGCGCGGCCGTTGTCGGGCACCGAGCGCAGCAGCGCCTCCTCTTTCGCCCACGGCGTGCCGAGGCCTTCGTAGAGCACCAGGTGGTACAGACAGATTTGATCGAGCCCGGCAGCGATGGCGATATCGACGTCGCGCTCCATCTGCTCGAGCGTCTGGCCCGGCAGGTTGAAGAGCAGGTCGGCCGAGGTGGTGAGCTCGAGCTCGCGGCTCTTCTTCGCGAGCTTCTTCACGAGAGCGGCGTCGCCGAACTTCTCGCGCCCCATCAGGTGCAGGAGCCCTTCGTCGAAGGTCTGCACGCCCATGC
The DNA here is from genome assembly GCA_016793585.1 of Archangium sp. The sequence continues at coordinate 6,371 of JAEUJR010000882.1, read as the reverse complement.
TGATGCGCCGCTGCGCGACCTTCTGCTTCGCGAGCGACTTCAGGTGCGACGAGAACCAGCTCTCGAAGAGCGCCGGAGTTCCTTCCAGCGTCAGCTCGGCGTCGTCGAGCACGAGGTGCGTGCGCAGCGTCGTCAGCAACCGCTCGACCTCCTCCGTCGACGACAGGTTCGCCGTGCCGCCGCCGAGATAGAGCGCGTGCACCCGGCGGCCCTTCAGCTCGTCGGCCGCGGTGACGGCGAGAACGTCGCGTTCCACCGCCGAGAGCATCGTGAGGCGGCTCGTCTTGTTCGCCGGGTCGTGTGGAAAGGTGCAGAAGCCGCAGGCCTCGCGCCGCGGAACGCACTGCGTGTGGGGAATGACGCCGACGATGAGGTCTCGCGAGCGGTCGATGTTCAGCCACGCAGGCTCCGACCGATTGCCAGCAGCCACCTGCGCCTCGAGCTGTGGTCGAAGTCGTTCCCACGACTCCACCGCCCGCCGATGCGCCGCTTCGTCACGCGCACGAAGCTCGTCGGTCGCGTTCGGGTTCACGACGTACGCGGGCGGAGCACCTCGCGCGAGGGCCGACGCGGCGCGCGCGAAGGCCACGTCGTGCACGGCGCCGGTGAACGACCGAACACGCTGAACGTCTTCGACGACAGGCACCATCGCCGGCACCGCGGGGAAGCCCTGCAGCAACCGATGCCGCTGTGGCTTCGTCAGTCGAAGCTGGAGCGCCTCTCGAACGTTCACGCGCCGAGTATGGCCCTTCACCCAGCCAACCGTCGTCAGCTCTTCGAGGTCACCAGGTTCGGCCGACGACCCGTGGGCCGTCGCACGCCAACCAGAACGCCTGCTTCGTCACCTGCGCGAGCTTGCTGCGCGGGTGGGCGTTGCCGTGGCAGTTCGCGAGCGCAAGCGGCCCACGCCTGCCGCACGCGACGACCCACATCATGGTGTCTCGCACGGGCTCGACGCCGAACGCCGAGAGCTCGACGGGGAACGCTTGCAGCCCGCGGTCGACGAAGCGCAGCTCGTTTCCACCGGAGCAGAGCAGCCACCCGCCTTCGACCTCGACGAAGCACTTGAGGTCGCCGAGTACGTGAGCGCCCGACGCGAAGTGGGCAACATACGGGCGCACGAGCCCGGGCCGCTGTGGTTCGCCCAGCGTCAGCTTCAGAGCGCTCGCCGTGTATTCCAATGAGGAGTCGACGGTGACTCCGCGCTCGATGGGCCCCCGCTCGAAGACCGGCAACTGCTTCCACGCCGAGGCGAGTTGCTCGTCGCGTGCGCGTCGTTGCTCGAAGGCCCCATCGGTGCGCGCAGCGATGACCGACTCGTTGACCTCGTTCATCGTCGCGGCGTCGAACCTGTTCGCAGCCTCCATGTGCAGGGAACTGCCAGACCACTCCTCCAGCGCGACGTCTTTCCGGGTGTCGAAGTCGTACAGCTCATGCCAGCCGAGGCCGAGCTCGACCTGCCACGGGTCGATGGTGATGACCGCGCGCTCGAAACGGCTGGGCCCCACCGTCCACGACGTCTTCACGAGTGCCACCTCATCGGCCGCATGGTCGAGCAGCCGCGTTCACCGCGCAACTCGAGCCGTGAAATGTCCAGGCGACGTCGTTACCTCGCGCCTCCGTGATTCCCGAGAAGCCCTGCGCCGTCTGCGGCCGCACCATCACCTGGCGCAAGAAGTGGGAGCGCGACTGGGACAACGTTCGGTTCTGCTCCGACGCGTGCCGCCGCGGAAAGAAGACGGTGCTCGACGCCGGGGCGACGCTCGAGGCCGAGATCCTCTCGAAGCTCGGTGAGCGTGCCCGCGGAGCCACCATCTGTCCTTCCGAGGTCGCGCGAGCGCTTGCTGCCGATGACGAATGGCGAGCGCTGATGGAGCCCGTGCGTCAGGCCGCGCGCCGCCTCGTGGCGAAGGGTGTGCTCGACATCACGCAGGGCGGGAACGTCGTCGACGCCTCGACGGCGAAGGGCCCGATTCGGCTGCGCCTGCGAACGCGTTGAAGGTGCACTCGACGGTCGATGTGAGAGGCTCCGCCCGCCATGCGCCGACTGCTCTTGCTCGCCCTGCTCCCGACCCTCGTGTTCGCCGAACGTGCGCCCGTCATCGCCGTGCTGCCGCCGAAGGCACCCGACGCCGCCGCCACCCGCCTCGGCTTGTTGATGGAGGCGCGTGCGCTCGCGCTGCTGGTGCAGTCGGGCCAGACGGTGCTCGACACGAAGCAGGTGCTGGCCATGGCGTCACAAGAAGGCCTCGACGTGGCGACGCTGTCTGACGACGTCAACGCCGACAAGGCGCTCTCGCTGCTCGGAGCCGACCGCGTGGTGACGGTGGTGCTCACGCCCGAGGGCGTCGAAGGCTCGGTGCGTGACGGCAAACAGTCGACACCATTCTCGGTGAAGACGAAGGGCATCGCCGCGAGCCTCACCGCTGGCAGCGACGCCATCGCCCGCGCCGTGCTCGCGAAGGAGCCACCGAAGAGCGCACAGCCCGAGTCGAAGTCAGACGCGGCGCTCACCTCGCTCGGCACGTGCTGGGAGCTCGCCCTCAAGCAGCCCATGGGCATCGACGCTCCGGTTGGGCTCTCGGCGGCCGACCTCGACGCGGGCCTCTCTTCGTGTCGGGCGGCGCTCAAGGCCGACCCAGCGTTGCGCTTCGCGAGCGCCACGCAGGCGATGCTGCTGGCGATTGGTCGTGAAGACGCCGAAGCCGAGAAGCTGCTCGGCCCGCAGACGGCGACCGACCCCGCGCTGATGCCGTGGGCGCTCGCGCACTACTGGCTCGCCACACGCAACCAGTCGAACGAAGCGGCCGTCACCTTCCTCACGAAGGTGCTCGAGCAACACCCGGGCTCACTCATTCTCCGCTCGTTCCACGCCAACACGCTCGCCGCGATGAATGAGCACGCGCGCGCCATCACCTCGTGGAACGACTACCTCGCGCTCTCGCCCGGCTCTGCCTTCGCGCTGGGCCGCCAGAGCCGTTCGCTCGCGCGGCAAGACAAGCTCGACCTCGCGCTCGCCGCTGCGAAGCAGGGCCTCACGCTGACGCCGCAGAGCCGCGAAGCGCGCCTCGCCGTGGCTTCACGTCAGCTCGACGCCGGCAAGGTGAAGGACGCGAAGGCGACGCTGCAGCCGCTGACCGCGATGGCCGACGTGCCTGCAGAGCCGTTGCTGCGCGTCGCGCTCGTGCTGCTCGACGCCGATGACTGCAAGTCGGCTTCTCCGCTGCTCCAGGCGGCGAGTGAACGGGCGGCCGGCCCCCGTGCGGCGCGAACGAAGGGCCGCGCGCTGTACGGCCTCGCGGTGTGTGAAGCGAAGCAGGGCCACGCCGAGCCCGCGAAGGCCGCGTACACGAAGGCGCTCGAGACGGGGTTTCGCGCGATGCAGCTCGACCCGGCGCTCGCGAAGCTGGTGAAGACGGCGGCGCCCGAGGCAACGCCCGAGCCTTCGGCGGGCCGACTCTATCTGCGCCTTCAGCCGATGGCTGAGAGCGACTTGCGCCCACTCGTCGAGAAGCTGATGCACACGAAGCTCGAGGCGCTCGGCGCGGCCTTCGCTCCGGAAGGGGAAGACAAGAAGACGGCGCTCGCGGCCATCAAGGCAAACCACCTGAAGGGCTTTCAGCTCGGCGTGACGCTCGAGGCCGGTGATGCGCCCGGGAGCATGAAGGTGCAGCTGCTGGTGATGAGCTACCCGGAGCAGGCGCTCAAGGGCAGCTGGTCGGTGAAGGCGTCGGGCGGCAAACCCGAGAAGCTCGTCGCGGCGATGGTCAACCGCGTCGTCGATGACGCGGCTGGCGACCTCGACTGGAAGAACTAACCGAGCTGGCGCAGCGCCACGCGCGCGACCTCGTCGAGTGAACGGCTCGCGCTGCGACCAGTGGAGCCGTGCCACTCGCGCGGGGGAACGCTCAGGTCCCCGAGGAAGGTGGCGACGTCGTCACGCAGCTCGGTGAGGCGTGCGTTGCCCGCGAGTGCGAGCGCAGTGGAGCGAACCCACAGCGACTCGTTCGCGAAGAGGCGCCGCATCACGCCGAGCGCCTCGGGCCGCGCGGTGGCGATGAGCGAGTGCACCCAGACGAAGACGTCGTGTTCGCGATCGTGCTCGGCGACGAGCGTGTCGAGCTGCGCGTGCATGACATCGGCGACGAAGGTGTACGCGGCGAAGGTGGTCGCGTCGGCCGTCGAGCGCTGACCTCTCGTCCACGCGAGCAGGCCCGCGGTGAACTCGCGCGTGAGCCCGTCGAGCGACTCGGAGCGGAGCGCGCCGTCGTTGGTCCACGTGCGGCGCAGCTTCAGCGCGTCGTCACGCTCGAGCACGAGCACACCACGTTCGTTCCACGCCTTCTCGCGTCGCGGCGGACCAAAGTGAACGTGCGAGCGGAGCTGGCCGTCGTGAAACCACTGGCGGCGCTCTCCGACGAGACGGCCGCGGGAGTACTCCGCCTCTTCGAGCAACACGCCGTCGATGGAGGTGCGGGTGTGACGGCCGTGCGCGCAACCGTCGACGATGGTGGTCTCGGCGACGCTGGCGGGGTCTCGCTCGACGCGTGTTCCGGTGAAGGGAAGCCCGTGATGACGAAGGCCCTGGTCTTCGAGGAGCGGGTCGTCGAGCTCGAGTTCGCCGGCATCGATTCGCATCGAGCAGAGGGTGCCACATTCACCAACCTCAGTGGTGCGAACGCAGCCCCGGGCCATTACTCGCTGGCGCGTGACGAAGCCCCTGCCAGTCGAAGAGGTGACGAAGCGCCCAGCTGCCGGGAGCGGCCGCGTCACCGTCGTGCTCCCGTGGGACCAGGACCCGACCCTCGCCGCGTTTCCGAAGACGCCCGCCGATGGCCAGCTGCTCGTGCTCGAGACGCGCGCGAAGGTGCACGCGATGCCGTGGCACCGGCAGAAGCTGACGCTCATCGTCGCTTCACTCCGGCACTTCGTCGAAGAGCGTCGCGCAGCCGGCTTCCACGTCGAGCACCGCGTTGCCGATGACTACGCGAGCGGCGTCGAAGCGTTCGCGAAGTGGGCGAAGCCGAAGTCGTTACATGCCATGGCGCCGAAGGAGTGGGCCATCGACGGGCGCTTCCGCGCGCTGACGAAGTCATTGCCGCTCACGCTCCACGAAGACGGTGGGCCGGGCGGGCACTTCGTCACCACGCGCGACGAGTTCCTCACGTGGGTGAAGGGCCGCAAGCAGGTGCGAATGGACCAGTTCTATCCGCTCATGCGGCAGAAGCTGGGGCTGCTCGTCGACGCGAAGGGCCGGCCCGAAGGCGGCAAGTGGAGCTTCGACGCCGACAACCGCGAACACGCGCGCGGCGTGACGATGCCGGCGATTCCCTGGTTTGCGCCCGACGAGCTCACCCAGAAGGTGATGCGCTGGGTGGGCCGACCCGAGATTGGTTCGTGGGGCACGCTCGAGAACTTCGGCTGGCCGGTCACGCGCACGCAGGCGCTCTCGTGGCTGAAACACTTCGTCGACAAACGGCTCTCGGACTTCGGGCCGTACGAAGACGCGATTCGCAGCGACGAACGGTTTCTCTTTCACTCGCTGCTGTCGGTGCCGCTGAACCTCGGGCTCCTGCGGCCTGACGAGGTCGCGCGCGCGGCGGCGAAGAAGTACGAGCAGGGCCAGGTCTCGCTCGCGAGCGCCGAGGGCTTCATTCGGCAGGTCATCGGCTGGCGAGAGTTCATTCGCGGCGTGTATTGGTGGCTGATGCCGGGGCTGCGCACGGCGAACGGGCTCGGCGCGAAGCTGCCGTTGCCCGACTTCTTCTGGGCGCCCGAGCGCACGTCGATGCAGTGCGTGAAGGAGGCCGTGCAGTCGGTGCACGACACCGGCTACACGCACCACATCGAGCGGCTGATGGTGTTGTGCAACTACGCGACGCTCGCCGGCATCGACCCGCGCGCCGTCTCGCACTGGTTCTGGGCAGCCTTCGTCGACGCGTACGAGTGGGTCGAGCTGCCGAACGTCGTCGGCATGGGCCTGCACGGCACCGACGCGTTCACCACCAAGCCGTATGTCGCCTCGGCAGCCTACGTGAAGCGGCAGTCAGGCTTGTCGGCGAAGGGACGTGGGCCGGCGGCCGCGAAACACGAGGCGCCGTGCGCGAGGTGCACGCACGACCCCGACGTTCGTGTCGGTGAGCACGCCTGCCCCTTCAACGCCATGTACTGGGACTTTCTCGCCCACCACCGTGAGCGGCTCTCGAAGAACCTGCGCATGCGGCAGCTGCTGTCGACGCTCGACAAGTTTGGGCCCGAGCAGGTCGCCGAGATTCGACGCACGGCCGCGGCACACCGCAAGACGCTGAAGCCGTATTCGCCCGCGTGGGCGTTCAACGAGAACGACGGGTGACGGGCGCGTCGAGCTGCTT
>JAEUJR010000810.1 GCA_016793585.1 Archangium sp. | reverse complement strand
AGCGCCTCCACACCTCGTTGGTCGTCGCTGTCGAAACGGTTCGTGCTCGGGCTGTCGAGATCGATCACGCCCAGCACCCGCTCCTCTTTCAGCAGCGGCACCACCAGCTCGCTGTTCGACGCCGAGTCACACGCGATGTGGCCGGGAAAAGCGTGCACGTCGGGCACCAGCACCGACGCTCGCTTCGCCACCGAGGTGCCGCACACGCCCTTCCCCACCGCGATGCGCACGCAGGCCGGCTTGCCCTGAAACGGCCCCAGCACCAGCTCGTTGCCCTTGAGGAAATAGACGCCGGACCAGTTGAGATCGGGCAGGTGGTAGCCCAGCAGCGCCGACAGGTTCGCCGAGTTGGCGATCACGTCGCGCTCGCCCTCGAAGAGCCCCTTCGCCTGGCGCACCAGCTCTGCGTAGACCTCGGCCTTCGTTCCTTCGGCCCGCCCGTCGTGGAATGCGGTCATCTCGTTGCCTTTCGAAAACAACTGTGCCACGAGCCGCGTCGTTTCGAAGCACATGACGCCCTGCCTCACGGGCAGGGACGCGAAGGAGGTGACAGGCTCAGATGACGACGATTCGTGTCAAGGACGGCGAGTCCATCGAGGGCGCGCTCAAGCGCTTCAAGAAGGCGACGGAGAAGGCAGGCATTCTCTCCGAGATCCGGAAGCGTGAGCACTACGAGAAGCCATCGGTGAAGAAGAAGAAGAAGATGATGGCGGCGAAGAAGCGCGCGGTGAAGAAGTTCCGCAAGGGGTCCTGAAACCCCTCCCTCAATGACAACGCTGGCCGGCACGACGTCGGCTGACCTGTCAGGAAGTCCCCGGAGGTTGGCGACCCACCGTTGCCAACCTCCGTTTCTTTGAAGCACCACCTCGTACCGAAGGAGACACCATGGCCACGCTGAAGGAGCGGCTCGACTCCGAGATCAAGGATGCAATGCGCGCGAAGGACGAGCTGAAGCTCGGCGTGCTGCGCATGCTCAAGAGCGCCATCAAGTACAAGGAAGTCGAAGGCGAGAAGCACGTGCTCGACGATGCCGGCGTCATCGGGGTGATCACCACCCTCGTCAAGCAGCGCCGCGACTCGGCTGCAGAGTTCAAGGCCGCCAACCGCCCCGAGCTCGCCGAGAAGGAAGAGAAGGAGATCGTCGTTCTGCAGACCTACCTGCCCTCGCAGCTCGACGCAGGCCAGCTGACCGAGGCGGTGAAGGGCTGCATCCTCGAGGCCGGTGCCAAGACGATCAAAGACCTCGGCGCGGTCATGAAGCTCGCCTCGGCGAAGCTGAAGGGTCAGGCCGAAGGCAAAGCGATCAGTGAAGAAGTGAAGGCGCAGCTCTCGCGGCTCGCGTGAGCCTCCTCCAAACGGGCCGGTGCACCTTGCATCGGCCCGCGTCGTTCGTGGTTATTCCTGAGCGAGGAGTGCTGCACCGTTGCTGATCCCAGAGCACAAGATCGACGAGATCCGCGAGCGCGTCGACATGATCGCGCTGGTGCAGCGGCATGGCGTCGAGCTCAAGAAGTCGGGGCGCAGCTACAAGGGGCTCTGCCCGTTCCATCAAGAGAAGTCGCCCAGCTTCTACGTCTGGGCCGACACCCGCCGCTTCAAGTGCTTCGGCTGTCAGGCCGGCGGTGACGCGATCAGCTTCGTGCAGCGCCTGCTCGGCAAGCCCTTCGTCGACACGGTGCGAGACCTCGCCAAAGAACTGGGTATCGATCTCGAGGCGGCCGTCGACCCGGGCATGCGCGAGAAGCAGCAGATCAAAGACGCCACCGACTTCGCCGCCCAGCACTTCCAGCAGCGGCTGTGGGACCCCGCCATCGGCCACCACGCGCGCGAGTACCTGCGCAGCCGCGGGTTGACCGACGACCTGATGCGCGCCTTCGGCCTCGGCTGGGCCCCCGTCGCGTGGACGGATCTCGCCGATCGGCTCCGGGAGCAGGGCCTGTTGGCGTTCGGAGAGAAGGCCGGCCTCGTCTCGCCGCGCAGCAAGGGCGACGGCTTCTACGACATGTTCCGCGGCCGGGTGATGATCCCCATTCGATCGCCCGAGGGCCGCACCATCGCCTTCGGTGGCCGCCTGCTCGAGGGCGACGAAGGCCCCAAGTACCTGAACTCGAAGGAGTCGCGCCTCTACAACAAGTCAGAGGTGCTCTACGCGACCGACCAGGCGCGCGACGAGATTCGCAAGAAGAAGTCGGCCGTGCTGTGCGAGGGCTACTTCGACGCCATCGGGCTGCATCAGGCCGGCGTGAAGCACGCGGTGGCGCTCTGCTCGACCGCGCTGACGCCGGGGCACATGGAACTCCTCTCGCGGCTCGAGGCGAAGGAGCTGGTGCTGCTGCTCGATGGTGACGAAGCCGGTCGCAAGGCCGTTGAACGACTGGCAGGGCCGATTCTCGCAGCCGGGCAGTCGTCGCGCGTGGCGGTGCTCCCTGAGGGCGAAGACCCAGACACCTTCGCCCGAAAGCAGGGCGCCGACGCTGTGCAGCAGCTCGTCTTGAAAGCCAGGCCGCTCACCGAGCACCTGTTCTTCACCATGCTCCCCAACGCCCACGGCTCGTCGTTCGAAGAGAAGATGAGCGCGCTCGATCGGCTGAAGGCGGTCACCTCGGTGCTCCCCGTGGGGCTGGTGCGCAGCGCCTTCTTCGGCGCCATGTCGAAGCACTTCGGCATTCCGGCGAGCGAGCTCGAGGCGGCGCTCAAGAGCAAGAATCCCCAGCAAGTGCGGGCGGCTCCGAAGCCCGGCAGCAACGAGCCACGGCCCGATCCCATGGAGACGCTCTACGCCGCGTGCGTGCTGCGCGACAAACGGCTGCTCGGAAAAGACGAGCACCGGTGCTTCGACGAGCTCAAACACCTGGGTCTGAGAACACTCGTGCTGTCGATTCAGGGCGGCACCGCGCCCGAAGAGGCGCAATACGAGGCCTCCGACGTCGTGAAACAGGCGCTCGCCACCGCGCGAGATCAGCTGCCGCACGACGAGAACCAGCTGGAACCGGCGTTTCACTCGGTGTGTCGCAGGGTCAAGCTGCGGGCCATCGAGGAGCACCTGGCGCGAATCGCCAAAGAGACCGCCCAAACCCCTGGCGCGTCAGAGCTGACCGATGACGCGCGGCTGTTGCTCGAGCAACGAGGCCAGTTGCTGGAGCTCAAACGAAAGCTGATGTCACAAAAGTGAGGCCCCGCCGGTTGAGTTGAAGTGAGTGCAGAAGATTCTCGCGCAGGAATTTGAATTGTGTTCGGCCTTTGGGGTAAGGGCCGAGCCTTTGAGCCGTTCTCCTAAAGCCCCGTAGGTGCTCCCGACCATGCCGAACAAGAACGCCCGCGCCTCTGACAAGAAGAAGAAGGACGAGAAGGACCCGAAGAAGAAGGCGAAGGTGGCGATCAAGACGGAGCCCGAGAAGCCCGAGGGCAAACGTCTGGTGCTCAAGCCCAAGCCGGTTGGCGCGACCGCCACGGGTCTTCAGCAAGACGCCGCCGCCCTCGCGCGCGCGAAGCTCTTGAAGGCCAAGGGCCACAAGGGCGCGCAAGAGGTCGAGGGTGACGAGGTCGAGGAGCAGGCCGAAGAGGCCATGCTCGACGCCGAGGTCGACCCCGACGCGCAGAAGGAAGAGGTCGAAGAAGAGCCGGTGACCGAGCGCAAGGAGGTCAAGGATCTCCTCGAGGCTGGCAAGCAGAAGGGCTTCCTCACCTACGACGAAGTCAACGACGCCCTGCCCGCCGACGTCGTGTCGTCCGATCAGATCGACGACGTGATGTCGATGTTCGGCGACAACGAGATCGAGGTCGTCGACGCGCAGAAGTCCGTCGACAACACCGAGGTCAAGCCGACCGTCGCGGCCGAAGAAGAGCAGGAGAAGAAGAAGGAAGAAGAGGCCGAAGAAGAAGAAGAAGAGGCCCCGAAGATCGCCGACGAGCCGGGCGCGAAGTCGAACGACCCCGTTCGCCTCTACCTGCGCAAGATGGGCTCGGTCTCACTGCTCACCCGCGAAGGTGAGGTCGAGATCGCCAAGCGCATCGAAGACGGCGAGAAGGAAGTCATGCGCGCGCTGCTCGACTGCAAGGTCGCGGTGCTCGAGGTGATGGAGATCGGCCCGCGTCTCAAGGCCGGCAAGCTGCGCATTCGTGAAGTCCTCAAGGACGCGCCTGAAGAGCCCGCGCGTGAGGAAGAGGAAGAGACGTTCGAAGAGGCCGAGGCCGTCGAAGGTGCCGAGGGCGCCGAAGCCGCGGGTGTTCCCGGCGCGCCGAAAGAGATTCAGCTCAACGCCGCCGAGCTGAACCGCATCGAGACGATCAACAAGCAGATCGACAAGTTCAAGAAGGTCTACAAGGACCTGGAAGACGTCGAGGAGGATCTCGGGGGCCGCAAGAAGCTCTCGGAGGTCAAGCGCAAGGAGTTCAAGCAGGAGGCCGTCGAGCTTCGCGAGAAGCTGATGGAGGCGCTCGAAGAGATGCGCCTGTCGAAGAAGATGATCGACCGTGTCGTGAAGCACGTGTCTGACATGATCGACCTCGTCAACCGCTCCGACGACGAGCTGCGCGACATCGAGCGTCAGTACGGCGTGCCACTCAACGAGCTGAAGGTGTGGCTGAAGGAGTCGACCGGCAACCCGCAGGCCCTCAAGCGCCTCGCCCGCCGGCTCAACAGCACCGACGAGCTCGTCGAGGCCCTCGATCGCGACGTGCGCACCGCGCTCCGCCGCATCAAGAAGGTCGAAGAAGACGCGGGCATGGAGATCGAGACGCTTCGCAAGAAGCACGACGCGATTCGACTCGGTGAGCGTCGCGCCGAGCGCGCCAAGAGCGAGCTCGTCGAGGCCAACCTGCGCCTCGTGGTGTCGATCGCGAAGAAGTACACGAACCGAGGCCTGCAGTTCCTCGACCTGATCCAGGAAGGCAACATCGGCCTCATGAAGGCCGTCGACAAGTTCGAGTACAAGCGCGGCTACAAGTTCTCGACGTACGCCACCTGGTGGATTCGTCAGGCGATCACCCGCGCCATCGCCGACCAGGCCCGCACCATTCGTATTCCGGTGCACATGATCGAGACCATCAACAAGCTCATCCGGACGAGCCGGTACCTCGTTCAGGAGATTGGTCGCGAGCCGACGCCCGAAGAGATCGCCGAGAAGATGGAGCTGCCGCTCGACAAGGTCCGCAAGGTCCTCAAGATCGCCAAGGAGCCCATCTCGCTCGAGACGCCCATCGGCGAAGAGGAAGACAGCCACCTCGGCGACTTCATCGAGGACAAGGCCCTCGTGAAGCCCGATGACGCCGTCATCAACATGAACCTCGCCGAGCAGACCCGGAAGGTGCTCGCCACGCTCACGCCGCGCGAAGAGAAGGTGCTGCGCATGCGCTTCGGCATCGGCGAGAAGAGCGACCACACGCTCGAAGAGGTCGGCCAGGACTTCGAGGTGACGCGCGAGCGCATTCGGCAGATCGAGGCGAAGGCCCTGCGGAAGCTGCGACACCCGTCACGCAGCAAGCGGCTGCGCAGCTTCGTCGAAGGCCAGTAAAGCACCCATCAGCAGCTCAGCCCGGCCTGCCCATCGCACTGCGATCGGCGGGCCGGTGTCGTTTGAGCAGTGTCGTGGTGCCTCGAGCACGTCACGCGGCGTTCCTGTGCTCCGTCGTGGTGCCGTACGCGGAGAAGGCCGTGACGAAAGCTCGAGCTTCCCCACGGGTGGCTGCTCCCGTTGAAGGGCCGCGGGCTTCCGACTGTTCGGCGTGATCGTCACCGTCTCCTGAGCGCTCGAGAGCTCTCTCCGCGCGAGCAACATCGCCCCGTCTTCATCCGGTGGGTCACGAGATGCGCGTACTCGGGCAGCCGCGTTTCCTTCCGAAGCCTCGATAACCGCAGTGACGACCGCCGGATTCTTCGACTCGACCTTGAGTCCGTCGCTGGAGCGCGGCGCGTGATGAGGTGCAGCGCGGTGCAGTGCGGCGATGAGGTGCAGTGCGGCGATGAGGTGCAGCGCGGTGCAGTGCGGCGATGAGGTGCAGTGCGGCGATGAGGTGCAGCGCGGTGCAGTGCGGCGATGA
>JAEUJR010000108.1 GCA_016793585.1 Archangium sp. | reverse complement strand
CCGCTCGCTCTCCACTGCCGAGACCTTCGAAGAGTTCCTCACCGTCCCCGCGTACCAACGGCTCGTCGCCAGCGAGCGCTGACCTTCCCGTCGTCCCCACCTCCACCGCCGTACCCATCCTTCACCCACAGGGAGCACCCGTCATGACTGCACACGCCAAAACCGGACTCACCACTGCCGACCTGCACGCCCGCCGCTTCGAGGGCGTCACGCGCCCGTACTCGAAGGCCGACGTCGAGAAGCTGCGTGGGTCGATCAAGATCGAATACACGCTCGCGCGCATGGGCGCCCTGCGCCTGTGGGAGCTGCTCAACACGCGTGAGCACGTGCCCGCGCTCGGCGCCCTCACCGGTGGCCAGGCCGTGCAGATGGTTCGTGCGGGCCTCGAGGCGCTCTACATCTCGGGCTGGCAGGTCGCCGCCGACGCGAACACCTCGGGCCAGATGTACCCCGACCAGTCGTTGTACCCGGTCGACTCGGTGCCGAACCTGGTCAAGCGCATCAACGCGTCGCTGCGCCGCGCCGATCAGATCGATCACGCCGAGGGCAAGAAGGAGCGCAACTGGTTCGCGCCGATGATCGCCGACGCCGAAGCCGGCTTCGGTGGCCCGCTCAACTCGTTCGAGCTCATGAAGGCGATGATCGAAGCGGGCGCGGCGGGCGTTCACTTCGAAGACCAGCTCGCCAGCGAGAAGAAGTGCGGCCACATGGGCGGCAAGGTGCTGGTGCCGACGAACCAGTTCATTCGTTCGCTCGTCGCGGCGCGCCTGGCGGCCGACGTGCTCGACGTGCCCACCATTCTCGTCGCGCGCACCGACGCGCAGTCGGCCAAGCTCATCACCTCTGACATCGACGAGCGTGACGTGCCCTTCATCGCCTCGAAGGAGCGCACGCCCGAGGGCTTCTACCGCCTCAAGAGCAACGGCGACGACTTCGCCATCGCGCGCGGCCTCGCCTACGCCGAGTACGCCGACCTCGTGTGGTGCGAGACGAGCACGCCCGACCTCGCGCAGGCCAGGCGCTTCGCCGAGGCCATCAAGGCGAAGTTCCCGAACAAGATGCTCGCGTACAACTGCTCGCCCTCGTTCAACTGGAAGAAGAACCTCGACGACGCGACCATCGCGAAGTTCCAGCGAGAGCTCGGCGCCATGGGCTACAAGTTCCAGTTCGTCACGCTCGCCGGCTTCCACGCGCTCAACTACTCGATGTACGAGCTCGCCTCGCAGTACCGCGACTCGGGCATGGCCGCGTACAGCACCATGCAGCAGGCCGAGTTCGCCGCCGAGAAGCACGGGTACACGGCGACGCGGCACCAGCGCGAGGTCGGCACCGGCTACTTCGACCAGGTGGCCGAGGTGATCTCGGGCGGCCTCTCGTCGACCAAGGCGCTCGTCGACTCGACCGAGCAGCACCAGTTCTGAAGCACCGCTGAACGCTGCGGCGCGTCTCGTTCCCCTCCCCGATCGCGCCGCCCCGAAAGGCGTCGTGGTGTTCCCTTCACCGGGCCACCACGGCGCCTTCGGTTTTTCGGCGCAGCGCGTGGCGTGCTTCCGCTTGACCGCTTTGGGCGAACGCGAGATCCCTCCGCTCCAACGGACGACCGGAGTTCTGCCATGGCCGCGAAGAAGAACCGCACCCCTGAAGTCGCTCCCAAAGAGAGCGCCGACCTCGCCCCCGTGGTGGGCAAGAACCTGCGGCGCCTTCGCACCGAGCGCGGGTTGTCGCTGGAGCGGCTCGCCCAGGCCTCGGGCGTGAGCCGCGCGATGCTGGGGCAGGTCGAGCTCGGCCAGTCGGCGCCCACCATCAACGTGTTGTGGAAGATCGCCCGCGCGCTCGACGTGCCGTTCTCGGCGCTCATCAGCAGCACGCAGCAGTCGCCCGTGAAGGTGCTTCGCGAGAAAGACGCCAAGCGGCTGCTCTCGCACGACGGCTCGTTCTCGTCGCGCGCGCTGTTCCCCTTCGACGAGCCCCGCCGCGTCGAGTTCTACGAGCTCGTCATCGCGCCGAAGGGCATCGAGTCGGCCGACGCACACGCCGCGGGCACCATGGAGAACCTCGTCGTCTCGAAGGGGCAGCTCGAGCTCGACGTGGCGGGCGAGACGTATTCGCTCAGCGCAGGTGACGCGATTCTCTTCGAGGCCGACAAGGCGCACTCGTACCGCAACTCCGGCACCGTGGAGGCGCGGCTGTACCTCGTCATGACGTACGCGGAGCAGGTCGGTTGACGCCCGCGCCGATGCAGCAGCCGCCGCCGGGTCGTTCGAACAAGACCCTGCTCTGGGTGTTGCTCGGCGTCGGTGGGCTGTGCGCGGTCTGCGGCGCAGGCACGGTCGGGCTCTTCGGCCTGGGCGTCATCGCCGGCGCCACCGACGTGATGGGCGCGGGCACGGCTCCGACGCCGAGCTCGCCCGGGGCCGCCGGCGGGTTCAGCTTCACCGTGCCGGCGTCGTTCGTGGTGGTGTCCGAAGGGCGCTGGCGCTTCGAGAAGCTCGACGGCGACGCGAAGCACACGGCCGAGGTCATCAAGCTGGCCGCCATTCCCGGCCTCGAGGGCGCACAGGACAAGCTCACCCAGCTGTGGAACCAGACCATCGTGCGTGACTGGCCGGGCGCGCCCACGCGGGTGTTGCCGCTGCGGCGCTTCGTCAACAACGGCGCCCGCGCGTACTTCACCTCGGCGTCGCTCAAGGCGGCCAACAACCAGCACCCGTCGCTGGTGAGCCTCTACCTCGTCGAAGCCGACGACCGCCTCGAGCCCTTCGTGGTGTTGCAGGAGTACTTCGACGACTCGGTGGGCGCGGTGATGACGGCGAAGGGCTCGTTCGACGTGACGCAGCCCGCGGTCGAGGAGCTGATGAAGGGCGTCGAGGGCAGCCCGGTCGGCTTGCCGCTCGTGAGCGACGACGAGATCGCCGGCGCGTGGAAGTACGGCACCGGCTCGCACGCGCAGTACGTGAACGTCATCACCGGCAGCACCAGCTTCAGCGCCGTCTCGTACACGGTGAAGTACGACTTCGAGGCCAACCACGACTTCTCGTACGACTTCGTGGGCGCCAACACCCAGCACGGCAACACGCAGTTCGGCGGCGAGAAGGACTCGGGCACCTGGCGGGTGCAGCACGATCTGCTCGTGCTCGACGGCGCCGCGCACGATCGCCGCTACTTCATCGTCGGCGCGGGCGTCGGCCCCGAGGGCAAACGCCTGCTCTATCTGCTGCCCGAGCCGCACTGGTCGCTCTCACCGGGCGCCATCGCGTTTCACGGCGAGCTCTACGAGGCGCGCGAAGACTGACGCGTCACTGCACCTTGAACGTCAAGGGCAGGGTGACCGTGACCGCCTCGTCGACGTGCGCGGGGAACTTCACCTGCTTGAGCCGGGCCTCGAGGCAGCGCCCCACCTCGGTGTTGCCCAGCGCGCTCTTCACGTCTTTCACCTTGCCGCTGCGCTCGATGGTGATGGTGACGTCGACCTTGCCGCTCGCGCCGGGCAGATCGCCGCGGTGCTCCTGGAAGCAGCGCACGACGGGCCCTGCGTTCTTGCGAATCACCGCCGAGATGAGCGGCGTGCTGAGCACCACGGCCTTCGGAGGCGGCGGCTTCTTGTCCGGCACCGGCGCCACCGTGACGCCCGCGTCGACGACCTCGACCTCGGCGCCGGCGTCGCTCGTGACGCCAGCATCGACGACGACGGCCACTTCGACTGGCGTCGGCGGCAGCGGCGGTACCACCACGGTCGGAGGCTGGGCGATGGGCGGCGGCGGCACCACGGCCGGCGGCTGCGACTTCAACGCGACGAACGTTCCCCCGATGCCGACGACGAACGCGGCCACGATGGCGCCGATCATCAGCGCGGGGCTGCGCTGCTTCACCGAGTTCGGCGCGCCGATGGCGTTGGTGCTCTCTTCGATCGAGATGTTCTGCGAGATCGACGTCGGGGAGGGCACGACCACCGACGGCCCCGAGGGGTTCGACGGGGCCTTCTTCTCCATCGGGGGCAGCATCACGCCCCGGGCCTTCATCTCGTCGAGCGAGTCGATGCGCGTCTTCGAGGCCACGCGCTCGGCGCCGAAGAAGTTCGTCATGTACTGCGTGATGGCGGTGCCGCTCGTCACCGAGGTCGACGCGCGCAGGTAGTTCTCGATGGCCGCCGCGAACTCGCCGGCCGACTGAAACCGATCGGCCGCCGACGGCGCGAGCGCCTTCACCAGAATCTGCTCGAGCTCGACCGGCAGATCGGGCCGCAGCTGCCGTGGCGGGCGGTACTCGTTCTTCAGCACCGCGTTCAAGATCGCAAGATCGCTGTCGCGCGCGAACGGCCGGGCGTTGCACATCGCCTCGTACATGCACACGCCCAGCGAATAGACGTCGGAGCGGTTGTCGACGGGCGCCGACTGCGCCTGCTCGGGCGACATGTACTGGTACTTGCCCTTCACCACGCCCGCGGTGGTGTTGGTGACACGCGACTCGGCCTTGGCGATGCCGAAGTCGAGCACCTTCACCTGACCCGAGTAGGTGACGAAGATGTTCGACGGTGAGACGTCGCGGTGCACGACGTTGAGCGGCTGGCCCTTCGAGTCGGTGAACGTGTGGGCGTAGTGAAGGCCGTGCGCGGCGTCGGCGAGCACCTTGAGCGCGATGTTGAGCGGCACGTACGAGCGCTGCTTCGCCGCCGATCGAATGACGGCCGAGAAGTCCTCTCCGGCGAGGTACTCCATCGCGATGAAGTAGCAGCCCTCTTCGAAGCCGAGGTCGAGCACCTGCACGACGTTCGGGTGCGACAGCGCCGAGGCCAGGCGCGCCTCGTCGAGGAACATCGAGACGAAGTCTCCGACGCCCGAGAGGTGCGCCAGCATGCGTTTGACGACGACGTTCTTCTCGAAGCCTTCGACGCCGACCTGTTTGGCGAGGAAGATCTCGGCCATGCCGCCTTCGGCGAGCTTGCTGACGAGGTAGTACTTGCCGTACCGCTGAACGGGCACCGGCCCCGGCGGCGGGCGCGTGTCTTTCGTGCTCATCGCGCGCCACCCCGCCCAAGCCAGCGGACGATGATGGTCTCGGCGCCATCGAGCACGACCCGAAACGCGATGCGGCTGCCGGCGAGCGGCGCCACCTGCCCCGAGAAGCGCGCCTTCGCGTCGAGCGCGAGGCCCTGACCGTTCGCGCTCACCTTCACGCCCATGGGCGCGATGCCTGCCACGGCCACCTTCGCCGCAGGCGCGTCACCGTTTCGTGGAGCCTTGATGACGAGCGAGCGCACGGCGTTGTCGTAGTTCAACTCGAGCTGGTTCATCTTGCCCGCGGTGCCGATCGGCGTGCCCTTCGCGTCGAGCCACGTCACGTCCCACTGGTATTTGCCCTCGCCGATGGAGCCGTGCGGCAGCTGCGCGGTGGTGGTCGACACCCGGCGCTCCTGCACGGGCGCGGCGAGGTTTCCGGCCCGGTAGACCTTCAAGAGGTACTCGGCCACGGGCTTCTCAGGCGTCTTCCACGTGAAGGTGAGGGCAGGGGGCTTGTCCTGGAAGTAGATGACCGTCTTGTCGGGGCCGGCGGGCACTTCGTTGGTGATGCCGTCGAGCTCGTCGCCGATCTTCTCGGGGCCGCACGACACAGATCCGCGCCCCACCTCCGTCTCGCCGTCGAGCACCTTCCAGAACAAGGCGCCACGCGCGGGCGCGAGGGTGTTGAAGAACGTCTGGTGCACGACGCCGTCGACGAGGGGCTTCGAGAGCGCCGCGTCGGTGCCGAGCTGAAAGCGGTAGGCCTTGTCGTCGTCGCCGCTCCACACGAGCGCCACGCGCTCCTGGCCCGGGTGCAACAGCCGCACGCCCTGTCTCGTCGGCAGCTGCAGCGCTTCACGCGCGACGTCTCTCGCCTCGACGCCCGCTTTGCCGATGGAGGCCGTCTGCCCGCCCTTGACCGTCGCGCGCTGCCCGCTCTCGGTCGTCACCACGACGTCGCCGACCGTGGAGCTCAGCTCGAGGCCGTTCTTCCCGCGCACGATGGTCACCTGCCCGCCCTGCTCGGCGACCAGCGAGACGCCGTCTCCGGGCCGAATGGTGCGCTTCTTCCCAAACGGCAGCGCCACGACGAGCTGGCCCTTCTTCACGTCGAGCGCGACGTCTTCTGCGCCACCGGAACGCACGCTCTCGCCGATGCCGACCTCGGTACCGGGAGAGAGCGTCACCCGCGCGTCGCTCTTCTCTGGCGTGAGCGTGACAGCGCCGTTGGTGACGCGCAGCGTGTCTCCGGCCGCGAGCGCTGGCGCCTTCTTCGGGTTCACCACGGCGAAGGTCTTGCCGTCTTTCTTCTTCAGCTCGATGCGGCCCGTGCCCTGCGTGATCAGCACGTTGAGCGGCTCGAGCGTCACCTTGCGGTTGGCGCCCTTCTTCGAGAGAGAGCCGGCCGCGCCCGCTTCGAGCGCGAGCGTTCCCCCTTCGCGGCCGACGAGCGTCACGTCACCGGCGAGCACGTCGACCGTCGCCTCGTCACCGCTCACGTTCACCGACAGGCCTGCGGAGCCGACGCGCACCAGACCGTAGGGCGTGTCGAGGCTGAGCTGCACCGAAGGCCCCGACGGCGCCGCCGTGCCCTGGCGAGAGACGACGATGCCCTGGCCGACGTTGAGCAGCAGCCCGTCACCTTCGGAGCCAATCTCGATGCGGCCGTTCTCTCCGAGCTCGATCTCGCGGCCGTCGGAGAAGAGGAGCGTCGCGTTGCTGGCCTCGGCGGTCTCGACGACGTCTTGCAGCTGAAGCGGCCCCTTCGCCGCAGGGCTCGCGACCCCCGCTCGCGTGAGCGTGACGGTCCCCGTGAGCTTCTCGAGCGTGGCCGCCGACTTCGAAGGCGGCGCTCCCGCATCGACGACCGTCGCGACCATGCCCGCATCGACGGGCGCCGCGTGCTCAGGGCAGCCGAGAAGACCCGTGGTGATCAGCGTGAGGATGAAAGTGCGGCTCGTCATCACCGTGGCTGCGCTCGAATCACTTGGGCTGGAGGTCGACGTTGAAGATGGCCTGGTCGCCGTCCTTCACGGTGACCTGCTTGGTCTGTGTGACGAAGCCCTTCGCCGAGATGGTGACGGTGTACGTGCCGCCCGCGAGACGGAACACGAAGCCGCCCTTGTCGTCGGCCTTCGCCTTGATGCTCGCCTCGGGGATCTCGAGGTTCGCCTGAACGGCTGCTCCACCACGCGCACTGCGAACGGAGCCACTCACGGTCGCCGGGTCGCGCTTTTTCGCGCTGACGAGCTCGGTGGCGACGGTGGCCTGCAGCGCAGGAAGAATGGTGGCGGCTTCGGTCTTCGCGGTGAACCCTGCCGCGGCGATCTCGACGTTCACCGCGCCCGGCGTCAGCTCGACGAAGGTGGCGGTGCCCTTCGCGTCGGTGGTCTGGGCTTTGCCGTTCACCGTGACGGTCGCGCCGGCGAGGGCCGACTTCGTGGCCTTGTCGATGACGGTGACGAGCAGCGTGCCCACCTTCGGCAGCTGCTTCTTGAGGCGCAGGGTGACGGGCGTCTCGGTGCCCGCCGTGAGGCCTGCCGTGGCTTCAGCGGCCTCGTAGCCCTCGAGCGTGGCGTGCACGGTGACGGGGCCGGGGGGCAGGCTGTCGAGGCGCGTGACTCCCGCGGCGTCGAGCGGAGCCGGCTGCGTCGTGACGCCATCGACCTGCACGACGGCCTTGCTCGCGGGCGTGCCATCTTCCAGCGCGACCGAGATCTGCAGCGCGCCCAGGGTGGACCGCTCCTCTTCCTTCCACTGCAGATCGAGCGAGAGGCCGAGCCGCAGGTTGCTCTGGGCAGCGCGGTTCGCGCCCGCGAGCGCGTCGACCGAGTAGAAGCCGTCGGCCATCAGCCCCCAGAGCGCGGTGCCAGTTCGAAGGACCGCCACTCGAACACCGCCGCCACCACCGAAGCCTGAGGCACTCGCCTTCGCGCCAGAGCCGTCGGTCGCTGCCAGCGCGAGCGGGTACTCGAAGCGGCCTTCGATGGTGACGGGCCCGAAGTCGAGCAGGCCACGCGCCGCGAGCAACAGCCCGTGCCTCGTGGCAGCGCGGAGCGTCGGCGCCGCCGCGTCTGCGAAGTCTGCGATCTGCGTGAACGAGTAGCCGACGACGGGCTCGAGGCGGGCAGGGCCGAGGCGGAAACGAGCCGTGGCTCCGGCTTGCGCGCGAAGCAGGCCACCACCGGTCACACGCTCGTTGGTGGTGCGATCGAACAGCGCGAAGCCCTCACGCCCGATGCCGCCGGTGAAGCCGAGAACACCGTCGAAGAGGGGCCACACCCACGCGTGCAACGAGGGATCGTTCGGAGTCCACCCGTCGTAGCCGAGCGACGAACCCGAGGGGTCGTTCTGATCACCGGATCGCCGGGCGACGCCGTACCGAAGCCGCACCTCGAAGAGCTCTTCAGGGCGCTTGCGCGAGGCGACGGTCGGTGAGGCGGTCGACGCGACTGCCGGCTCGTCTGCACGTGCCAACGACGCGATCAGAACGACGCTGAGCACCCCTCCCACCACGGTCGGTCGCACGGCCGCGAGTATACGGGGCTGCCCCCACTGAACAATTCGAGTTCTGTCTGCGCTGTGGGGAAAAGGATCACCGAGGCGCGAGCCAGGTCGGGGGCGTGACGATCTTCTCGCCTCCCCGAACGGCGGCGGGCACCGACTCGCGGGCCGCGTGCTTCTTCTGCTTCTGGTTCGGGCGCTCGACGACCTTTGCGACGAGATCGTAGTCGTGGGCTTCGGTGACCTCGACCGTCACCAGCTCGCCCGGGTAGGCCATGCCGTCGTTGATGAAGACCTGCCCGTCGATGTCGGGGGCCTGGCCGGCGTGGCGGCCGACGAGCAGGTGCTCGGACTCGGGCGAGACGCCTTCGACCAGCACCTCGAGGCGCTTGCCGATGAGCTTCTTGTTCTGCTCGCGGCTGATGCGCTTCTGAATGGCCATCACCTCACGCCAGCGGCGCTCGATGGTCTTCTTCGGCACCTTGTTCTCCATCTCGTACGCGGCGGTGCCCTCTTCATCGGAGTACTGGAAGACGCCCAGGCGCTCGAAGCGCAGCTCTTTGACGAAGTCCTTCAACAGCTCGAAGTCTTCTTCGGTCTCGCCGGGCAGGCCGACGATGAGCGAGGTGCGGAAGGTGAGGCCTTCGACGCGCGTGCGCAGCCTGGCGAGCAGCTGCTTGAGGAACGCAGAATCTCGTCCGCGCTTCATCGAGCGCAGCAGCTTGTCCGAGGCGTGCTGCAGCGGCATGTCGAGGTACTTGGCGATCTTCGGCTCGGTCGCCATCAGCTCGATGAGCTCGTCGGTGAAGACGCGCGGGTAGGCGTAGTGCAGGCGAATCCACTTCACGTCGACCTTCACGAGCTCCTTGAGCAGGTCGTGCAGCTTGGGCTTGCCCTCGAGATCGTGGCCGTAGGCGGTGAGGTCTTGCGCGACGAGGTTGAGCTCCATGACGCCGGCGTCGGCGAGCTGCTTCGCCTCTTTCACGATGTCGGCGATGGGGCGTGAGCGCTGCAGGCCGCGCAGCTTGGGGATGATGCAGAACGCGCACTTGTTGTCGCAGCCCTCGGAGATCTTCAGGTACGCGGTGTACCCGGGCATCGAGTTCACCTTCGGCACCGTGGCGGTGTGAATGTACTCGGGGTCGGGGATCACCTGACG
>JAEUJR010000772.1 GCA_016793585.1 Archangium sp. | reverse complement strand
GAAGACGAAGACGAGGCCCTCACGCCATACGCGGCGAACAAGAAGCGTCCGTCGAAGGGCAGGGGAGGCGGCGAGCGCAACGACCGGTTCCAACGAGGGCCGAAGCGTGACGCGCGCGACGATCGCCCTCGACGAGACGAGCCGTCTCGATGGGAGAAGAAGGCGCCCGGCCGCGGCGAGAAGCACACCCGCGCCGAAACAACCGCCTCGCGCTTCGAGAAACCGAGCCGTTTCGAGAAGCCGGCGTCGCGCTTCGAGAAGCCCGTCGCCCGCGACGAGAGGCCTCGCTTCGAGCGGCCAACGCCCGTTGCTGACCAGGAAGAGCGTCGCGCGCCGACCGAACCCGCCGAGGGCGGAAAGCCGTTCGACCCCCGCGCCGTGCTGGATCGTCTCTGGAAGGAACGCGGCGGGAAGCCCAGCGCCGCGCCTTCGCGGTTTTCTTCGAGTCGCGACGACGATCGCGGCGGCAACAGCCGTGGTGGAGGCCGCAACGATCGAGGACGACGTCGCTGATCAGCGCATGTGATCGGTGGCGGGCAGATCAGCGCCCGACATCGACTTGCCCGAGAGGCGCGCTCGCATTCGATTGAACCCTTCGGTGTGCCACTCGAAGAACTTGGGCTTGCTGCCCAGCTCGGTGGCCCGCCGTCTCCACTCGGTCTCGGCGGCGTCGATCTCTCCCGCGGTCGGCTGGCCTGAGCCTCGCCCTGTCAGCTCGCGAAAGATCCACGGCGAACGAATGGCGGCACGCGCGATCATCACGCCGTCACAGTGCTGCATCAACCGCTGCGCGCTCTCGAGCGAGCTCACGTCACCGTTCCCGATGATGGGAATCGTGGCGCGCGCCTTCACCTCGGCGATCGCCTCCCAGTGCGCGGGCGTCGACGATTCTTCGCGAGCGTGCCGTGCGTGCACCGTCAGCCCATCGAGCAGCTCGTTCGCGAGCTCGACGATTGGCAGGTAGACCTTCTGATCCATCTCGGCACGATTGAGCCCGAGGCGAATCTTCGCTGTGACGGCGCCGATGGGGAGCACGGTGCGCCCCTTCCATCGATGCAGCACCTCGAAGATCGCGCGCAGCTTGTTCTTCCGCTTGAGCAGGGCAGGGCCGGCGCCGATCTTGATCACCTCGGGTGACGGGCAGCCGAAGTTCAGATCGACGGCGCGCAGGTTCTTGAAGTGCGGGTGCGTCGTCGCCGCCAGGGTGTCGAGCCTGGTCAACGCCTCTTCGAGCTCGCTCTCGTTCACGACCATCAGCTGAACGCCGGTGGGTACGTCGGCATCGAACGAGTCGATCAAATCGATCGTGCTCTTGTTGTTTCGCACCAGGCCGCGGGCTCGGATCATCTCCGTCCACGTGAAGCCGGCACCGAGCGACCAGCACAGCCGCCGATGCGCCGCGTCGCTCACGCTCTCCATCGGAGACAGAATGAACGGAGAGGCGAGCTCGAGGCTGCCCAGCTTCACGCCAGCACCACCACCGTCACGCCGTCTCCGCCTTCGGGGCCATCACCTGGGCGGAAGCTCTTCGCGTAGGGAGACGAGCGCAGGTACTCGCGAATCATCGTCTTGAGCGCGCCGGTGCCGTGCCCGTGCAGCAGAATCGCCGCGGCTTCGCCGTCGCGCGACACGCGATCGAGGAAGCGCTCGACCTCGCGCATGGCGTCTTCGGCCCGCTGGCCACGAAGATCGAGCGTGGGGCTCGCCAGGGTCATCGGCTTGGCCGCGGTCGCCTCAGCGCGTTTGATCTGCTCCTCCTTCTTGCCGGAAGAGGAGGGGAAGCGGCTGGGAGCCACCGCGCTCTTCTTCGGAGGCAGCAGCTCGGAGGAGGGGACCCGCATTCGCAGCGCGCCCATCGTCACGACGACCGCGTCCTGAGAGACGTCGACGATCTCGACCTCGGCATCGAGCGAGCGGTGACGGGCCTTCGCGCCGACCTTGATCTCGAGCGGAGCGAGCTCTTCGGGCCCCGACTTCAGCTCGGTGCGCACGTTCCGCTCGGCCACCGTCTGTTCGTTGATGCGGGCGCTGATCTCGGCGGCTGACTCCTTCGCCGCCTTGAGCGCCTTGTCGCTGCGATCGGTCTCGAGCCGCTCGACGAGCGCACGAATCTGGGTGCGGGCGTACTCGAGCTCGGCGCGCAGCGACTCGCGAAACTTGAGCTCCTCTTCTTTCTTCTTCCGCTGCACCTCGGCCAGCTGTGCCTCGGCGTTGGCCTTGAGCTCCCGGGCCTCACGCGCATCGCGGTCGGCCTGGTCGCGCTGGTCCAGCATCTTGCGACGCTCGTCTTCGGCGGCCTGAAGTGCCTTCGAGAGCGCTCCACCGGCGTTCTCGGCGAGGTGGGTCGCGCGTACGCAGATCGCCTCGGGCAGCCCAACCCGCCGCGCGATGTCGATCGCCGACGACGCACCGGCGGCGCCGAGCTGCAGTCGATACGTCGGCGCCATCTTCTTCGCATCGAAGCCGACCCGGCCGTTCACGAAGCGGGGGTCGAGGTGGGCGAGGGCCTTCAGCTCTTCGAGGTGCGTCGTCACGAGCACGAGCGCGCCCTTCTCGAGCAGGTCTTCCAGCACCGCCGTCGCGATCGCTGCGCCTTCACGCGGGTCGGTGTCGGCCGCGATCTCGTCGATCAACACGAGCGCGCCCTTCTTCGCCGTCGACACGACGCTCTTGAGCACCGTGACGTGCGCCGAGAAGGTCGACAGGCCTTGCTCGAGATCCTGCAGGTCGCCGATCGCCGAGTGCACCTGATTGAAGAGCGGAATCGACGAGCCGGGGTCGCAGGGAATCGGCAGACCGGCGCGCACCATCAGCGCACACAGACCGATGCCGGTGAGGGTGACCGTCTTGCCGCCGGCGTTGGGTCCCGAGACGACCAGCGCCCGAGCCCCCTGCGAGAGATCGACGTCGTTGGCGATGACCTGATCGCCCTTGAGCACGAGGCGCGGGTGGCGAAGGCCTTTCACGTTCAACGGCCCATGGGCCGGGTGCACGGTCGGCGTCGTGGCATGCAGATCGAGCGAGAGCACCGCGATCGCCTCGAGCTCGTCGAGCTCCGATGCCGCGAGCAGGCCGTCTTCGATCTTGGCGGCTTCACGCGAGACCAGCTGCGACAGCTCCATCAGCACCTTGCGCTCTTCTTCGAGCACCACCGAGTTCGCGATGGCGAGCTCGTTGCCGACGCCGATCAGCTCCTGCGGCTCGACGAAGAGGGTCTGACCCGACTGGCTGGCGTTGTGGACGATGCCCTCGACCTCGCGCTGATGGCTCGAGAGCACCGGCACGACGTAGCGATCATTGCGAACCGAGTAGTAGCCCTCGCGCAGGTTCGTCGCGAACTTCTCGTCGCGGAGCAGATCGTCGAGGCGCGCCCGAATGCGGCGGTGCAGCCCACGCGCGCGTTCACGGGCATCACGCAACTCGTCGCTCGCCCGGTCGGAGATCTCGCCGCTCGCCTCGAAGCTGCGATCGAGTCGGGTCGCCAGGCGGCCCAGCAGAGGCATTCGGCGGCCGAGCGCAGCGAGCCCCGGCACCTTCTCACGGCGCTCCTGCAGCACTTCGTACGCGCGCTCGAACGCGAAGAGGGCCTGGCAGATGGCCATCAACTCGCGAGGCTCGAGCATGCCGGCCTTGGTGGCGCGATCGAGCGAGGGGCGCAGATCGACAAGCCCGCCGATGGGCAGCGAGAGGGGCTCCTGCTTGAGCCTCGTGGCCTCTTCGATGAGCTCGAGGCTCGCCAGCACTTCGGGAATGCCGTCGAGGAAGGGGCGGGCGATGCCGCGCGCCTTGCCCACCTCGGTGCGGCAGCGCGAACCGATGGCAGCTCGAACGTCGTCGAAGCCGAGAGAGGTGAGAGTGCGATCTGAGACGTCCACGGAGTTCTCCACGAAGCAGGCCGCCGGGCTCATAGCCGCACCCGACCCGGCCCGCGACGTGTTCGCGAGGCGTGTCCTGACCGGCGTGGGGGCAGTGCGTTGGCGAGCGGCCGCGGCCGGAGGGCGTGCGCGCCCAACCGATGTGGTAGGCGCGAGCCCGTGATCGTCTTCGTCGCGCTGATGCTCGCCGCCGCGCCACACCAGGCCCGTCTGACCGAGGCGCTCGAGCTCGAGAAGCAGGGCGCCGACGGTCAGGCCCTCGAGAAGCTCGAGGCGCTCGTGATCAGCGACCCCACGTGGGAGCTCGCCCGGCTCGAAGCGGCTCGCCTGCGCCTGAAGATGGGCAGCGAGCTGGAGCGGGCGAGCTGGCATGCCGACATCGCGCGCTCTCTCGCTCCAGAGAACCCGCGCGCGCACTACCTGTGGGCGCTCGCCCAGGACGAAAACGGCAACCCGGTCGAAGCCACCCGCTCACTCGAGGTTGCGCTCTCGCTTCGTGCCGACTTCCCCGACGCGCGCTTCCGGCTTGCCGGGTTGCTCTCGGCTCAACGTCGCTGGCCCGAGGCCGTCAGCGCGTGGCGTACCTATGTGGCGTCGATGCCCGCTGCGACCGGAGCCCGCCTTCAGCTCGCGCAGGCCCTCGAGCAGTCGGGCGATCTGAAGGCGGCCGAAACCGAACTGCGAGCCCTGCTCAAGATCGACGCGCTGCGACCGGTCGCGACCCGCCGCCTCGCCGACCTGTTGGACAAAGCGGGCCACCACGACGAGGCCAGCCGCCTCAGGCGAACACTCGAGCAGCCAGCGCGCGCGCTGCGCCCGTTGAAGCCCTCGGCTCGCTGACGCCTTCGACCTTCCGCGATCCGTCGAATCGGCTAGAGAGGCGACATGAATCTCCGACTGGCTGCTGGGGGGCTCCTGTTGGTCGCTGGTTCCGTGTTCGCCGCGGAACCGCCGGGGCTCACGGCGCCGACTGCCGACGTGCTCAAGGAGCTGCGCCGCATCGAGAGCGCCGCGTGGCATGGGCAGGTCGACGTCGCGCGCATCGAGCTGCAGAACCTCGCGAAGGAGCGCCCGAACGACCCGATGCTCCGGGTCTACGTCGCGTGGTGTTCGATGCCCACCGACGACGCGTGGAACCAGCTCAAGAACGTCTCGCAGATCTACCCGGACCTCTCGTGGGTTCACTACGGCATGGGCCGCATCTACATCGGGTGGAAGATGCGCGACCTCGCGAAGGCCTCGCTCGACAACGCGCTCAAGAAGGACCCGAACTTCTACCCCGCGATCATCGCGCAGGGCGACATGGCTCGCCTGAAGGACGAGCTCGACGAGGCCGAGACGAAGTACCGCGCCGCGCTCGCCATCGCCGACGACGCCGAAGCGCACTCAGGGCTTGGTCTCGTGCTGATGAAGAAGAACAAGCCCGACGAGGCCAGACCCGAGCTCGCGAAAGCCATCGCACAGTGGCCCGATCAGCCGGCGGCGTTGCGCGAGCTCGTGAAGCTGCAAGAGGCCGCGAAGGACCCCGAGCTTCCGAAGAACCTCTCGCTGCTCGCCGATCTGCAACCGAAGGATCGCGACGTGCGCCGCCTCGTCGCACAGCTCAAGTACGACGCAGGTGACAAGAAGGGCGCGCTCGCCGAGTACGAGAAGCTGCTCAAGCTGGGCAACCCCGATCTGCTCACCGCGACCCGCATGCAGGCGATGTATCGCGAGGTGAACGACGTCGAGGGCGAAGAGCGCGCGAGCCTGCTCATGTCCGGGCTCGACAAGGAGGCCGTTGCGCCGCTCCTTCGCATCGCCGAGCTGAAAGAGGCCCGCAAGGATCTCGACGGCGCCGAGAAGACGCTGCTCGAGGCCCTCGAGCGAAAGCGCGATCTGCCCGACACCTGGTACCGCCTCGGCAAGGTGAGCCTCGCGAAGAACCAGCCGATCTTCGCGCTCGATCGGTTCCGCAAAGGCGGCGTCAAGTCGGGTGAACACAGCGACGACTGCAAGGCCGAAGCGAAGAAGCTCGAGGAGTCGTTCAAGCTGCCCGCGAAGCAGGCGAAGGGCTCGGTCGATCACATCTACGGCATGGTCGCCAAGACCCTCGAAGACTTCTACTTCGTGCGGCGCAAGGCCAACCCGAAGCTCAAGGGCACGCTCAAGGTGCGCGTGAAGGTGACGGCCGAGGGCGTGGTCGAGACCTCCGAAGTCGTCGAAGACACGCTCGGCGACGTGCTGCTGGCCGGGCATGCGGTGTTCGCCCTGCGCGACGCCGAGTTCGAGATGAAGCGCCGTGAGCCGGTGTTCGAGTTCGAGCTCGGCGTTCCCGTGAAGAAGGGCAAGTGACATGGCCGTGCGGTTCGGCATCGACGTCTGGGTGAAGCAGAAGTTCCGTGCGCTGAAGGGGCTTCGGGTCGGCGCCATCGTCAACCCCACCAGCGTCGACGCCTCGTTCCGCCACCTGGTCGATCTGCTGCACGAGGCCGACGGCGTGACGCTGTCTGCGCTGTTCGGCCCCGAGCACGGCATTCGCGGCGAAGCGCAGTACATGGTCGCGGTCGGAGACGTCGCGCGAGATCGCCGCACCGGCGTACCCGTGTACTCGCTCTACGGCAGCACCTTCGAGTCGCTCTCTCCGAAGCAGGCGTGGCTCGAGAACCTCGACGCGCTCGTCTTCGACATTCAAGACGTGGGCGCGCGCTATTACATGTACATCTACACGATGGCGCTCGCGATGAAGGCGGCCGCGAAGGCGAAGCTTCCGTTCTTCGTGCTCGATCGCCCGAACCCCATCGGCCTCGACGTCGTGCAGGGCAACCTCGTGGGCAAGAAGTTCCGCTCCTTCGTCGGGCTCTACGAGCTGCCCAACCGGCACGGCATGACCGCCGGAGAGATCGCGTCGCTGCTGAACACGACCGAACGGTTCGGCTGCGATCTGCACGTGGTGGCCTGCGAAGGGCTGAAGCGCGCGACGACCTGGGCACAGACAGGCCGCGACTTCATCTCGCCGTCACCCAACATGCCCAGCCCCGCCACCGCGCTCGTGTACCCGGGCATGTGCCTGGGCGAGGGCACCAACGTCAGCGAGGGCCGTGGCACCTGCAGGCCCTTCGAGCAGTTCGGCGCGCCATGGCTGAAGTCGCACGAGGTCGCCGAGGCGTTGACCGCGCTGAGGTTGCCCGGCGTCGCGTTCCGCCCGTGCTCCTTCACGCCCACCTTCGACAAGTTCCAGGGCGTCTCGTGCGAGGGCGCGTTCCTGCACGTCACCGATCGCCAGGCGTTCGACCCGTTCGTGACCGGCATCGCCGTGTTCCAGACCTGCCGCAACCTGGGAGGCCGGGACTTCGCCTGGCGCGCCGACGCCTACGAGTTCGTCGACGACATTCCCGCCTTCGACCTGCTCTGCGGCACCTCGAAAGTGCGCGAGGGGATTGAAGCTGGCTGGGCACTGGAGAGAATCGTGGCGGGCTTCGCGTCGGAGCTCCGGCCGTTCCTGGCCATTCGCAAGAAACACCTGCTGTACGGTTGAGCCTGTCGGCCCATGGCGAACGCGATCGGCATCTTCGGTGACACGGGCGGTGATCTCGGGCTCTTCGAGTCCGCGCTCCGCTTCTTGTCCGATCGCGGCGCC
>JAEUJR010000878.1 GCA_016793585.1 Archangium sp. | reverse complement strand
GCCGTCGCAGTCCCGCCAGCCGTCGCAGTTCCACCAGCCGTCGCAGTTCCACCGGCCGCAGCTCCGCCCGCGGATCCGCCACCGGCCCCGCCGTCAGTGCCCGTCATCATCTGCCCACACGCACTCGCCACGAGGACGACTGCCATCAAGACCCGTCGGTTCATGCGCCCCGGCATATCGCGGCGTTCAGGCACCGGCAGCTTTTGACGCGCGCTGCTACCCGGTGTCGAAGTCGTTGCACTTCGACGCCACCTCGCGTGTCCTCCCGGCTCCCCGTCTCACCGAGGAAGCTCGATGCCCACCACCAATCGCACCACCGGCGCAGGTCGCGTCATCATGAACCCGCCGCGTCCG
Organism: Archangium sp.; assembly: GCA_016793585.1. The sequence continues at coordinate 3,660 of JAEUJR010000878.1, read as the reverse complement.
AAGCCTGCCGAGCTCAAGCTGGGCAAGTTCACCACCAACGCTCCCGGCGTCACCGTGAAGTCGAGCACGCTCAACAAGAACCCGAACTCGCCGGTGAACGTCACCATCTCGCGCACGGTGCGCCCGTTCTCGGAGGCCGGCACGCTCTCGGTGAAGGTGAATGGCGAGACGCTCAAGCTGCCCATCAAGGGCACCGACCGGCCCGAGGCCATCGCCAAGAAGCTCGAGAAGGCGCTCGAAGCGTTCAACCCGAACTTCGAGGTGCGCATCACGCCCGCAGGCAGCTGGGGCAGCCAGCCCGTCGGTGTCTCGAAGACCGAGCTCGTCATCGGCCTGAAAGAGCACTTCAAGCCGGGCGGCCCGCTGGGCCCGACCATCAACCCCGCGCCCCGTCCGCAGGTGACGGTGAACCCTGCGCCGCCTCCGCCCACCAGGCCGCGGCCCACGCTCAACCCTGCTCCGAAGCCGCGCGACATCGAGTGAGCACGCCTCGCCTCGACCTTCGGGCCAACAGCAGAGCGCTGGAGACGTTCGGCCGACGCTCCCTCGACGCGCTGTTGCCGCCGGCCCTGCAGAGCGGGCGCTTCAGTGCGTGGAAGCCGAAGGGTGACGACGCCGCCATCGCCATCGGTCGCGGCGCGTGGGAGCAGATGACGCTCAACGAGTACCGCTCCCAGGTGGGCTTCACCGACCTGCTGCACGCGATGACGCGGCTCGGGCTGTCGCGCGACTCGCTGCAGACGATGGAGCGCCTCACCCGCGACGAGGTCGTTCACGTCGAGCTCTGCCGACGCATGGTGGTGGGGCTCGGCGGCTCCGACATCATTCCCGGAGAGCCGCAGTGGGTGGGCCTCGACGAGTCGCTGCCCGACATGGTCGAGCGCGTCATCGAGATGGTCACCACCTCGCTCTGCATCGGCGAGTCGTTGTCGTGCGCGCTGCTCGGCGCCGCTGCGAAGGCCGCAAGAGACCCGGTCGCGAAGGCCGTGCTCACGCGCATGACGGCCGACGAGTCGATTCACGGGCAGTCTGGCTTTCACTACCTCGCCGTCCTGCTGCCGGTGCTCACGAAGCGCCGCAAGAAGTGGCTCGAGCAGCGCGCGAGCGAGGCGGCGGTGCAGGCCTTCGGCATCTGTCTCGAGCCCTACGACGACGTCTCGCACCCGTTCGGCGCGCTGCCGTACGCCCGGCTCGAGCCCATCATGCGCGGCACGTGGAAGCGCCTCATTGGGCCGGGGTTCGTGAAGCTGGGCCTCGACGTTCGTGAACCCGACTGATGATGACGTGCCCTCATTGTCAGGCCGACGTGGTGGCGGGCGCCGACGCGTGTGGAGCGTGTGGCTGCTCGTTGTCCGTCTCGGTGGGAGCCACCATCGGCACGTGGACCATCGTCGCGCCGCTCGCGGTCGGTGGCATGAGCACGGTCTTCCGTGCCGAGCACTCCCGGCTCAAGCGCCCCGTCTGCGTGAAGGTCATCACCGGCGCCTTCGGCCGCGACCCACAGCTGCTCGCCCGCTTCGAGCGCGAGGCCCAGGTGTTGGCGTCGGTCAGTCACCCGAACGTGGTGTCGGTGCTCGACTTCGGCGCGCTGCCGGGCGGCGGGCTGTACCTCGTCTGTGAATTCGTCGAGGGTCGAAACCTGAAGGCCGTGATTCAGCAGAGCGGGGCCGTGCCGGCGGCGCGGGCGGTCGCGCTCATGCGCCAGGTGCTCAAGGGCCTCGAGGCCGTTCACCGGCAGAGCGTCGTGCACCGAGACATCAAGCCCGCCAACATTCTGGTGAAGCAGTTGCCCGATGGCAGTGAGCTCGCACAGCTCGCCGACTTTGGCGTCGCGCGCGTCGTGCCGCCGATGCAGGTGACCGAGGCCGGTCTCACCCAACAGGGCGTGATGGTGGGAACGCCTGGTTACATGGCGCCGGAGCAGATTCTGGGAGAGGCCGTCGACGCGCGCTCCGACGTGTATGCGGTTGGCGTCGTGCTGTACGAGCTGCTCACCGGCACGAAGTTGTTCACCTCGACCAACGGTGTCGACGTGCTGATGAAGCACGTGAGCGTCGAGCCGGCGGCGCCGCTCAGCTCGCCGGACGAGGCCTGGCTCAACGCGGTGGTGCTCAAGGCGCTCGCCAAGTCACCCGAGCTGCGGTTTCCGACGGCCGCTGCGTTCGCCGATGCGCTGGAAGCTCCCGCGCCTGTGATGGCCGCACGGCCTGCGACTCCGCGCGTTCCGCCGCCGCTGCTCGCCCGCCCTGCCACGCCCAACCCCGTCATCGCGCCTTCGCTGTCGGTCGAAGTGCCGAGGCCATCGGTGCCGCCACGCGCCGAGGGCACGAAGCCGGCCGAGCTGTCGAGACCCTCGACCGTGTCGCCCTCCCAGCCCCCGCGCATCACTGCTGCCGCTCCGTCGCTCGAGAGCGTGAAGTCGGTGCCGTCGGTGTCGCGCCCGGAGCTTCCCCGTGTCTTTGGCGAGCTTGCGAAGCCTGCCGTGATGTCCGACCGCGGACGGGCGCTGGTCGCGCTGATGGAGCAGTGGTCGACGTCGACCGACGCGTCACGTGCCGAGGCGGCGCGCGCCATCGAGGCGAAGCTGGCCGAGTGGTTGGGCCAGGGAGTGCTCGAGCCGCTCGTCGAGGTGCTGCCCGTGCTTCGCGCGAGGCGGGAGCCCGGCCTCGAGGTCATCTTCCGCTCGCTCGTCGTCGAACGAATCGGCGCCGTGGTGCGTGCCTCGAGTGAAGCCAGGTCGTTGCAGGTGTTGCTCTCGTTCGCCGGCAGCGAGGCCCATCACCGGCTCATCGCCAGTCTTCGCTCGGTCGAGAACCCCGAGCTCGCGAGCCAGCTGGCCGGCGCGGTGATGCAGGGGTCGTTGCGCGAGGTGACCGACCAGGTGGGCCGCATGACGGCTTCGGCCGTGGGCGCGGTGGTGAAGGCCGCCGCGCCGCTCTCGCTCAACGAGGTGCGCCCGTTGCTGGTGCTCTGCCTCAACCACGCCGAGGCCAACGCGCGCCTCGCGGCCGTCGACGGGTTGAGCGCCTCGCACGCCCTGCAGCTCGTCGTCGAGGTGCGCAAGCGGCTCGCCGACAAGGACCGTGGGGTGCGCCAACGCGTCGCCCTGCTGCTCGGCGCCATCGAAGACCGCGCGTCGGTTCCCACGCTCGCGGCGATGTTGACGCGGGCCGAGAGCGCCTCCGAGCGAGGGGCGTTCGCGACGGCGCTCGCCGAGATGGGTGGACCCGACGCTGCCTCCGCGGTGCGAGCCTCGTTCCTCGCCGAGAAGGACCTGCCCGCGAGGTGTCTGATGGCCGAGGCCCTGGGCCAGCTCGCCGATGTCGAGTCGCTCGAGGTGTTGGCGCGCGAGTGCAGCCGGTTGCTCGCACCCGCTGAGCTCAAAGCCATTGGTCGTCGCTTTTCGCGTCGCTGAAGCGGTCGCGGCTCGCCTGGGCGAGCACGTCGAGCAGCTGGCTCATCAGGTCGAGCGCCGGCAGCGCGGCTCTTCGAACCTACTGACGCGGCTCGGCGGCCGCCGCGACGTCGAGTGACGACGGGAGCACCTCGTCGACGCGGTTGATCATCGCGTCGGCGTCGGCTTCATCGGTGAGGTCGAGCATCACGTGCGGGGCGCGAGCGTGCCCCCACTGGTCGATGGGCATCTTCCAGAACAGCGCC